>NZ_JANQCW010000007.1:0-84306 GCF_024723635.1 Campylobacter sp. W0066.1
TCAAATTTTTGACCTAAAATATTACCTTTAAAATCTGTATAAATTTCCATCATATTATTTGTTCTGAATTTATAACCATTAATTCTTTTATCTACTTCTACAATAGCTGCATTTGGTTGTGCTGCTTGTACTTTTGCAATAACTTCTTTTGGGATAAATCCTGTTGGAATACCTTTGTATTTGCCATCAACTTCTTTCCAGTCTCCATTAATGATAAAGTCAATTTCTGTTCCATCAACCAAATTTACTTCATAAGAATCTACATCTTGTTTTACATAACCTACATTTACGCCTTTAAAATGAGTGTTTAAAAACTCTTGAGCCTTTTGAGGTAAAGCATTTGGGCTAACAATCATATCTGCAAACATAGAACTTGCACAAACTAAACTAGCTACCATTAATTTCATTTTCATTTTTTCTCCTTTAAATAAAAGTTGAAAGAATGATATTGTTTGCTTGTGAAATTTGTGTGAATTTTAATTTTTAAAGCCAACTATCTTATTTTTATCAAATGAAGATTCTATTTCCTTTTCTATAGTATGTAAAAAATCGCTCATTTTAAAAACACCATCTTTAGAAATAGCCGCTTTTAAAGCTGTGTTTTTGACCACCATTACAATTTGAGCTCCACTTAATTCATGCGAAGCTAAATTTTTTAAATCAAAACTATCATCAAATTTAGCATTTTTAGGCAAAGCTTTTTGCCATATCATTAAGCGTTGTTCATAATTTGGCTTTTTAAATTCAATTTTATACTCAAACCTTCTTGAAAAAGCCACATCTAAACTTTCTAAAAAATTAGTTGTTGCTATGATAACTCCGCTAAAACGCTCAATTTGTTCCAAAAAAATATTTTGCATTTGATTATGCATTTTATCAGCACCAGCGCTACTTTCTACTCTAGTACTTAAAAACTGATCTGCTTCATTTAAAAGCAAAATAGGACTTTGCTTACTTGTTTGACAAAGCTCTTTATAAGTATCAAAAATCTTTCTTACATTTTGCTCACTCTCGCCCACATATTTACTTAAAATTTTCGAGCAATCAAAACTCAAAATGGATTTTTTCATAGCTTTTGCCATACTTAATGCACTCATAGTCTTACCTGTACCAGCAGGACCATAGAAAATTATCTTAGCTTCTATGTTTTTATTGGTTTTTATACCCCATTTATTTAATCTTTCTAAAACCTTTTTATCTTGTTGTTTTAATATACTTTCTAACAAATCTTTAGTACTTTGGGGCATAATAACATCATCTATATTGATATTTGGCTCGATTAGCTCAAAGATATCTTGTTCTTTAACTAAATTTTGAAGTTTAATTTTTTTATTTTTCTTTGGTTCTTTAAAGTTAATAATTCTTTGTAAAATATCATCACTTAAATAAAAAATCTTAGTTATATCACCCAAAGAATTAACAAATTCATCATATTCTAAAAGATTTGAACTAAGTAGCTTAGAATCTTCTTCTAGCAAAGCTTTATTTTCTTGCTTTTGAGCCTCATCCTCGCTAATTAAATGAAGTAAAAAATTAAAATCTCTACTATAAGAATTTTCAGTATTTAGCAAATACTCTTCTTTTAACAAACTAATAAATATCAAACATTCATTATCGTTTAAAGCATATTCTTTAAAAATATCTGCTAAAACATTAGAAATTTTACTTTTCTTTAAACGCTCTTTAATGTATGCTTCAAAGGTGGTTATATCTTTTTTAATATTCTTACTTTGAGAGCTTTTAGCAAAAAAACGCAATCTTTGATAAAGCTCGATTTTAAAAAATTCATCTTTTAAATATGCAATATGATCTTCATAAATTTGATCTTGCATATAATCTTGTATGGTTTTATTTTCTAAAACTTGTAAGAAAACTTCACTTAAACTTAACTCACATTGTAATAAATTTAAAAGCAAACTTGAGTTTTTACTCGATTTAAAATCAGAAAAAAATTGAACAATAAAACCTTTTTCTATAAGATTTTTAAGATCTTTTAAATGATCTAAATACTCATACTCATCATTTTTAAAAACTTCGCTAAGAAGATTATAAGCATTAATGCTTGCATTTGCCTGCAAATAATTTTTGCATAAATGCTTTAAGATTAAAATTTCATCTTCACTGCATTGTAAGTTTTTATAAATATTGCTTTTAAAAGTATCATTAAGAAAAAGTTTTAAATCTTTCATATTTTCCTTTATATTGATTTTATGCTAAATTTGATTTTGGATTTTTTATCACTAAAAATCATATTTTTGTCACAAACCTCATAAAAAATATCATAATTTTTACTTATAATCTTTTGAGTAAAACCACAAGAGGTAGCTTGTTTATTTTTTCCATAAAAAATAGGCTTTTTATAGATTAGATCTTGTAAAAAATCATCATAATATTCATTATTAAAAAATCTTTTATTAAAAAAAGGTTTTGCATAACAAACACCATTAACACAAATTTTATCGCTAATTTTTAATTCAAGCAAGGCTTTAGAAGCACTATAAAGCTCTAAACTTGTAAAATTTTTTCCCTCATATAAAAAGCCATAATCGGCAAATTTAAACTCTGGAGTTTTTAAAATAACATAAGTACTTTGTGCTTGTGTTTTGCTTTTTAAAGCACAAGAGCTTAAAAAAACACACACAAAACACAAAAAAACTATTTGAAGTAAAGTTTTCATTTAAGGTTTTTAAAATTAAGATTAAGTTCTAAATTGAGTTCTTTTACTATTTTCATCACGCTTTGTAAATCATCAATTTGCTTACCAACTACGCGAATTTCATTACCTCTAATGCTTGAAGTTACCTTTAGCTTACTATCTTTTATAGCTTTATTAATCTTCTTAGCACTATCAGTATCAATAGCATCATTAACTTTTAAATTCAGTCTAAAATTTGCCCCACTTTCCCTGCTTAACTCTTTAATACCATTAGGGTTTATCCCTCTTTTAATAAGCTTTGAAATAACAATATCTTTTAACACTTCAAGCTTTGCTTCGCTAGAGCAAATAAGTTTATAAACACTTTCTTTTTCATTTAACTCTATTTCACTTTTAATGCCTTTTAGATCATATCTACTATCAAGCTCTTTTTTAGCTTGTTCTAAAGCATTTTTTAACTCTTGCTTGTCAATTTCCCCGCTAATATCAAAACTATGTTCACTTGCCATTTTCTATAAACTCCTTAAGATTATTAAATACAATTTGGACTAAATTTTGTATGGATTCTTCACTTGCCCATGCAACATGTGGAGTGATGAGTAAATTTTCTTTATTTTTTATACTAAGCAAAGGATGATTTTTAACCATAGGTTCTATTTCAAGCACATCAAGTCCTGCTTTGATATTTTTCTCATTCATAACTTGAGCTAAATCTGCTTCATTAATGATTCCACCACGTCCTACATTAATCAAAATAGCATCATCTTTTAAAAGCATTAGTTCTTTTTTACTTAATAAATTTTTTGTCTTATCATTTAAAGGCGCATGTATGCTAATTACATCACAAGTTTTTAAAAGTTCTTCAAGGCTTACTTTTTCATATTCATCATTATTATTAGTTCCTGAAATAGAATAATAACAAATTTTAGAACCAAACATTTGAGAAATCCTAGCTACTTCTTTACCTATAGCTCCAAGTCCTATAATACCATGTTTTTTACCGGTTAAAGTGTGCAAAGTCTTGCTAAAATCACAAAACATTTTACTCTCACACCATTTGCCATCTTTACTCCATTTATCATAATATGGAATTTGATTTAAAAAAGCAAAAAGCAAGGCAAAGGTATGGCTTAAAACACTTTTTGTAGAATAACCGGCTACATTTTTTACCACTATACCTTTAGAATTTGCATAAGCTACATCTATATTATTTACCCCTGTACCAAGTTGTAAAATAAGTTTTAGATTAGTGTTGTCAATCACTTCTTTATCAATGATGATTTTATTTATCATCACAACTTGTGCATTAGCTATTCTTGCAATAACCTCATCTTTAGAAGTTAAGTTATAACTTACAAACTCGCCAAGACTTTCAAAAACCGTTAAATCTGCTCCACCTAAGGTAGCAGCATCTAAGCATACTATTTTCATTAATCTTTTACTATATGTCCTACAAATTTAGAATAATTATCAAGTACCAAACCACCTTTTCTAAAACCTAATCCACAACCCTCATAAGCAAAGAAAACTCCTGCTTGATAATAATCATTTTCATTTTTATTAAACTCAGCAAATTCTTGATATACAAAGCGATTATTTTGATAATCTCCTTTTGTTTCAAAACTTACATCTCCATTAGCTTCTATAATAGAAACATTAGCTCCTTCTCTACCAAAAACAGGCTTTTTAACACATTTTTTACCCACTAAAGGTTGATCGCTTGTTTCAAGCAATAAAGGATGATTTGGATAAAGCTCCCATAAAATTTTCATTATACCTTTGCTTTGAAAAAGTAAAGTATAAGCAGGGTTTAAAATGATTGCTTTTTGATTTTGCATGATTTGCGTTAAAAGCATAGCAAGCTCACCCTCTTCTATGGCTATGCTTTCCCAAGGAATGAGCTTGAAAAAATACTCAAAATTTACATCATTTTTAAAAATACCTTCAGGCGAAAATTCAACCTCATCAATATAAGAAAACTCACTCTCAAAACCTGCTTCACTAGCAATGTGTGCTAAAAGTTTGGTTGTAATCATATCCTCATCGCTACCTGCGATTGAAGAAAATAATATCTTCCAACCCTCATAATACTTTTCAAACTCGCTTACATCTTCTTCTAAAGTGATAAGTCTTTTAAAATTATCTTTTAAGGCTTCATATATATTATTAAATTGCGAACTTTCATCTAGGTTATTTTGCTTTAAAATAGCCCATTGTAAAATAGCACTTTCAAATAAAGATGTTGGAGTATCAGCATTAAATTCTATTAGCTTTATAGGCTTGCCATCAAGCCCACCTGCTAAGTCAAACCTTCCATATAAATGCCAATGCACATCATTTTCCCAACTCATCTTAATCGCATCAACTAAATTAAAAGGAATTCCAAGCTCATCAAAACGATCATTATCAATCACTTCTTGTGCAGCAGCTACAAACATATCATAAAGTTCATTCACTGCTTCATAATATGCATTTGCTTCATTTTCTCTCACACAAACTAAATTAGAATCTAAATAATCACTTCCATCATTATCTGTATGCCATGAAAAACCTATTTGTTCTAAGTAAGATTTTTCTAAAGGATTTACTTTTAAAAAATTCATTTTACACCCTTAAGATCCAAAAGAGCTAGAAGAACTTGAAGTGGCCTTAGAACCACCACCAAAAAAGCCTGATTTTTTCGCACTTGAGCCTGAAGTTGCACTTGTACTTGCTTTATTAAAACTATTTACACTTCTTTGATAAGCGCTTTGGTTTGAAAATGCTCCTCTTTGTTGATTTGCGAAATTTTGATTATTAAAAAGCTTTGAACCTATCCAGCTACCAAGTATAGCTCCAGCTGCACTTGCAAGCAATGTTTCGCCTAAAGAAAGTCCTCCGCTACTCATTTGAGCGTTATTTGGATTTGTTAAATTTGAGGTACCATTGTCTATTTTAGCAGCTTCTTCTTGGATTAATTTATCCATTTCTTCTTTACTTAAAACTCTTTCTGTACCATCAAGTTGTTTTAAAACTACCCTAGTTTCATCACTTGGAAATTGATCTTTGATTTTGTATTGATTTGGAGCGGTTTCTTCAATGATAACAAAAGCACCTTGAGTATTTGCTGCTTGACTTAATGCATTATTAGAATCACTTGCATTGCTACTACATGCACTTAAAGCGCCTGCACTTATTGCAGCAATACCACTTATCATGCTAAGTTTAAGTATAGTTTTAATGTGTTTCATAATCTTTCCTATAATTTAATAAGTTTAACTTAAATAAGATTTTAACAAAAAAAGTATTAATAAAAATTAATTGCTTTAATTTATCATGGTCATTAAATTGCTACTTAAAATAAACACAGCAAAAGCAAAAAATATAAAAGCACTTAAATAATCAATGAGTTTTAAATTCTTTTGATAAATTCTTACCACGAAAGGTTTTGAAAACAATAAAGAAATTAAAGAAAAATAAATTATGGTTTCTAAAATCAAAACAAAAATTAAAACTATCAACATCCACCGCATTTGGGCAAAATCAAAACTTGCAAAAACGCTAGCAAAATAAAAAATAACTTTTGGATTAGATAAATTTGTAATCATCCCACTTAAAAATGCAGATATATGAGTTTTTTGGACTTTTATATTACCTATTTTTGCATTTTTATAAATTCCATAAGCTAAATACAAAAGATAGCAAGCTCCAAAACTTGATAAAGCAATTTGCAAAAATGGAAATTGATGAAAAATCACACTCAAACCAAGTATAGAAAGTATAATCCACACACTCATGGCCAAACTCACACCCAAGCTAGCTTTTAAAGCACTTTTAATACCCTCTCTTAAGGCATAAGAACTTACTAAGAAAAAATCAGGTCCTGGTAAAATAAGTCCAAAAAAATGAATGATTAAAATCCAAAGAAACATAAAAATAATCGAAGAAAAGCCGAAAATTCGGCTTTTTGGTATTAGAGTCTTGACTCGTAGCGTCTAAGCATATAAAGTCTTTTAAGCATTTTTTTGCGAGCTGAAATTTTTTGTTTTTTTCGAATTTCAGTCATAGGCTCAAAAAATCTTCTTGCGCGAACTTCAGTAACAACTAGATTTCTATCTACTTGTTTTTTGAATTTTCTATACGCTTCATCAAAAGACTCATTAGGATGTACCTTAATTCCTGGCACGACCCTCACCACCTTTCTTAAATAAAATTAAAAAAAGGATTATATCACAATTTCACTTGAAAATAAAATTTATTTTTGTAATAATTACATAAATAAAAATTAAACATAAATTCCTAATTAAGACAAAGTTTGGTTTAATTTTTCTAGTACTACAATTAAAAAAACTTTTTTTAAGGAAAATAAAAATGAGTGCTTGTATCACCAACTATACTAAAAAAAGGTATATAGCTTATATCATTTCTATGATTATTTTCATAGCATTACCTTTTGTAAAAATCAATGGAAATCATTTCTTTTTATTAAGTTTTGACCATAAAAAACTTAATTTGTTTTTTATAGCTTTTGATACCCAAGAGCTGTATTTAATGCCTTTTGTTATCATGGGTATGTTTTTAACCATACTTTTTGTTACCACCCTAGCAGGAAGAATTTGGTGTGCATGGAGTTGTCCTCAAACTATTGCTAGAGTTATTTATAGAGATTTATTACAAACAAAAATCTTTAAAATTCACAAAAGCACAGCAAACAAACAAAAACAAGCTGAGGGATTTTTTGTTCAAAAAGCTTTAAGTATTGTGATTTTTTATCTTTTTTCCCTATTAATGATGAGTGCTTTTTTATGGTATTTTGTGCCACCTGAAGATTTTTTTGTATATATTCAAAACCCTGCTGATCATTTATTGCTTTTAGGGATTTTATTTTGTGCTTCTTTGGCCTTTACTTTTGATATAGTGTATTTGGGTGAAAAATTTTGTGTTTATGTATGTCCTTATGCAAGAATTCAATCTGTAATGTTTGATAATAACACCGTTCAAGTTATCTATGATGATAAAAGAGGGGGTGTGATTTATGATGGACATACCAAACTTTATCAAAAACCACCACAAGGTGAATGTATAGGTTGTGAAGCCTGTGTAAAAATTTGCCCTACACATATAGATATACGCCAAGGAATGCAACTTGAGTGTATTAACTGTCTTGAATGTGCTGATGCTTGTTCAAAAATTCAAGCCAAATTTGATCGCCCTAGTTTGATTAACTGGACTAGTGCAAAAGCCATTGAAACAAGAGAAAAAGTAAAATATTTTAGATTTAGAACTATCGGATATTTAGTGGTTTTATGTGGTGTTTTTGCAGCCTTAGTTTTAATGGGAAGTAAAAAAGAAAATATGCTTTTAAATATCAATCGTTCTAGCGAACTTTATCAAATTAGAAAAGCACATGATGGAGAATTAATCATTAGCAATGCTTATGTATTTTTATTTCAAAACACAGACAATAAAACTCATGAGTATTATTTTGATGTGAAATTACAAGGCATTGAAGATGGTTTAGAAATCATTAGACCAAAAAAACCTTTTAAATTAAAAGCTGGTGAAAAAGATAAACAAATAGTTGTTTTAAAAGCTACTAAAAAACTAGCTGATAATGATAGAAAAGATACCGTAATACCTTTAACTATCAAAGCTTATGCGCTTGATGATAAAAACATCATAATCACAAGAGAAAGTAATTTTGTATATCCTAAAAATTCAATTATAGAACACAAAAAACATTAAAATGGAAAAAAGACTTTCTTTAAAATCTCAAGCAAGGCTTGAAAAAATCAAACAAATTGCTGCGGAGTCGTTTTTAGAAAACGGCTACGAAGCAACCAATCTTAAAGATATTATCAAGCAAGCTGGTGGTTCATTTTCTTGTGTGTATGAGCATTTTAAAAGTAAAGAAGGTTTATTTGAAGCAGTTTTAAATGATTTTGCAGAAAATCATTTTCTAGCTATTTTAAATAAAAATATGCGACTTTCACCCAATGCTAATTTAGAAGAATTTCTTCATCAATTTGCAAAAGCTTATTTGGGAATTTTTAATGACGCTAAAACTATAGCCATAGTAAGACTTATCTATTCTGAAATTTATAATGAAAAATTTGATTTTGGCAAATGGTTTAAAGGAGATAATAGAAAAGAGGTAGAATATGTACTTCAAAAAAGATTTGAAGAAGAAAATGAAAATTTAGCCAAAAATGCTGAATTTTTAAGCTATACATTTTGCGCTATGCTTAGAGGAACCTTTTTTATACAAAGCACTTTTGAAAATAAGGTTTCGATGAGTAAAAAAGAACAGCAAAATCACGCAAAAAAAATCGTAAAGCTATTTACTCAAGGACTTGTTAATTTTAATTAACTAAAGATTGATAAAATAATAATCATACATTTTGTAATATAAATTACTTTTTTGTTTAGCTAAATAAATAATTTTAAGGAAACCAATGAAAACAAAACTTTTAACCCTAGCTTGTGCTTCACTTATATTTGTGGCATGCTCAGATGATAAAAACGCACAAGTTAAACAACTCCCTCCTCAACCTGTTAGCATTATGACTATGCAAAGTGCTAATTTACCTTTAGAATTTACTTATCCTGCAAGATTAAGCACTGAATTAGATGTGATAATCAAACCTAAAGTAAGTGGCGAAATCAAAGCAAAATATTTCAAAAGCGGTCAAGCTGTTAAAAAAGGCGATAAACTTTTTCTTATAGAGCCTGATAAATACCAAGCAAGTGTAAATATGGCTTATGGAGAAGCTTTGGTAGCAAGAGCTAGTTTTGATGATGCTGAAAAAAATTTCAAAAGAGATCAAATTTTAATAGAAAAAAATGCTATTTCACAAAAAGAATTTGATGCAAGTTTGGCTAAATTTAATTCTACCAAAGCTAATTTAGAAAGCGCTAGAGCAAAGCTTGCTAATGTGAGATTAGACTTAAAATATACCGTAGTAAGCGCTCCATTTGATGGGGTTTTAGGAGATGCACTAATGGATGTGGGCGATTATGTAAACGCTTCATCAACTGAGCTTGTGCGTATTACAAACATTAACCCTATCTTTGCAGACTTTTATATTTCTGATGTAGATAAAATCAATATGAATAAAAATATTCAAAGCGGTAACTGGCGGTTAGAAAATATCCAAGTGCAAGCTAATGTTGGCGGAGAGCTTTTTAATGGAAAATTATATTTTATAGATAGTGTTATAGACACCCATAGTGGTGGAGTAAAAGCAAAGGCTATTTTTGACAATAACAACTCAAGTTTAATGCCTGGTTCTTTTGCAAATGTTCATGTTGAAGGCTTTGTTCAAAAAGATGGTTTTGAAATTCCTCAAGTTGCACTTTTACAAGATGATAGTGCTACTTATGTTTATACTCTAGTAGATGGAAAAGTAGTTAAAACTATTGTTAATGTTATTTATCAAACTTCTGATAAAGCAATCATTGATAAGGGCTTAAAAAATGGCGATAAAGTGATTTTAAATAACTTCAAAAAAATCCGCCCTGGTGCAAGTGTTAGCGTAATGGAGAATAAATAATGTTTTCTAAATTTTTTATAGAAAGACCTGTATTTGCTTCTGTTGTAGCTATTATCATTTCTTTAGCAGGGATTATAGGCCTTTATTCTTTGCCTGTAGAGCAATACCCTTCTCTAACTCCACCTGTTGTAAAAGTAAGTGCAAATTACTCAGGTGCTGATGCTCAAACGGTGGCTCAAACGGTGGCTATTCCTCTTGAAGATGCAATCAATGGGGTTGAAAATATGATTTATATGGATTCAACCTCAAGTTCTTCAGGAGATATGAGTTTAAGTGTGTATTTTAACATAGGTACAGATCCTGACCAAGCAACAGTTGATGTTAATAATAGAATTTCAGCTGCTATGGCAAGACTTCCTGAAGATGTTAAAAAAACCGGTGTTAGTGTAAGAAAAACCGGCTCAAGTATTTTAGAAGTTGCTACTTTATATTCCCCTGATGGTTCTATGGATTCACTTGAAGTATATAACTATGCTGCATTAAATATCTTAGATGATCTTGCTAGGGTTCCTGGTGTGGGCAATGCTGTAGCTATTGGCTCAAGAAATTATTCTATGAGAATTTGGCTTAATCCTGATTTATTAAACAAATACCAAGTTACTGCAACGGATGTTATTGCTGCAGTTAGTGAGCAAAATGCTCAATATGCTACTGGTAAGATAGGTCAAGAGCCTGTGGTAGAAAGATCTCCTTATGTGTATTCAGTAACTATGCAAGGAAGATTAAAAAACACTAAAGAATTTGAAAACATCATCATAAGAGCAAATAGTGATGGTTCTTTTTTAAGACTTAAAGATGTAGCTGAAGTTTCTTTAGGTTCAAGAGAATATACCTTTAAAGGTAGATTAAACGGAAATGACGCTACTCCTATTTTGATTTTCTTACAAACTGGAGCAAATGCAGTAAGTACAGCTGAATTAGTGCAGAAAAAATTTGAAGAATTAGCAAAAAGTTTTCCTGAGGGTTTAACTTATAAAGTGCCTTATGATACAACCGTATTTATTAAAGCTTCTATTAAAGAAGTAGTAAAAACTTTCTTTGAAGCACTTATTTTGGTTGTGATTGTAATGTATTTATTCTTAAAAAATTTCCGCTCAACCATTATACCTATGATTGCTGTGCCTGTTTCTATTTTAGGAACTTTTGCAGGATTATATGTCTTAGGCTTTAGTATTAACTTACTTACACTTTTTGCCTTAGTACTTGCCATTGGTATTGTTGTTGATGATGCAATTATCGTGGTTGAAAATATCGACAGAATCATGCATGAAGATCCAAATATAAGCATAAAAGAAGCAGCTATTAAAGCTATGGATGAAGTTGCTGCGCCTGTTGTATCTATCGTTCTTGTGCTTTGTGCGGTGTTTATACCTGTTTCATTTATATCCGGTTTTGTGGGAGAAATTCAAAAACAATTTGCTATAACCCTTGCAATTTCAGTTGCAATCTCAGGTTTTGTAGCCTTAACACTAACCCCATCTTTATGTGCAATCTTTTTAAGAAGAAATGAGGGTGAGCCATTTTATTTAGTTAAAAAATTTAATGATATTTTTGATTGGTCTACTGAAGTTTTTGGAGCCGGTGTAGCTTATATACTTAAAAGAACCGTGCGATTTGTATTGATTTTTATAATCTTTTTAGGTGGTTTATATGGACTTTTCAAACTTGTACCTAATTCACTCGTTCCACCTGAAGATCAAGGAAACTTCTTAACTATTGTTAACTTACCTGCAGCATCTTCGCTTAATAGAACTACTCAATCAATGGATGCCATGGCAGATGAAATTCGTAAAAATGAAAATGTAACAAATGTAGTAGGACTTATAGGTTATGATCTTTTCACAGGCTCTTTAAAAGAAAACGCCGGTGCAATGTTTGTAAATTTGAAAAATTGGGATGATAGAGATACTAGTAGTTTTGATCTAACTAGTATGTATAATAAACAATATTTCTTAAATCCAAATTTCCAAACTTTCTTTGTTAATCCACCACCAATCCAAGGTTTAAGTTTAACCGGTGGTTTTGAAATGTATGCGCAAAATCGTGGTGGTAAAAGCTATGATGAAATTCAAGTTGATGTAAATAGATTAGTTGAAGCAGCAAACAAACGTCCTGAACTTAGCAATGTAAGAACAACGCTTGATACTAATTTCCCACAATTAAAATTAGAAATTGATCGTGATAAAGTAAAACTTTATGGTTTAAATTTAGCAGATGTATTTAGCACATTAAATGCTACCATAGGAACTTATTATGTGAATGATTTTTCTATGCTTGGGAAAAATTATCGTGTAAATATTAGTGCCATTGGAGATTTTAGAAATACACAAAATGCTTTAAAAAATATATTTGTTAGAGCAAAAGATGGTTCTATGATAGCCCTAGATAGTGTTTTAACACTTCATAGAGGGGTTGGGCCTGATGATGTAAAACGCTTTAATATGTTCCCATCAGCACTAGTGCAAGGCGATCCTGCTCCAGGTTATACTTCAGGACAAGCAATTGATGCTATTGCTCAAGTTGCTAAAGAAACTTTGGGAGAGGATTATTCTATTGCTTGGTCAGGTTCAGCTTATCAAGAAGTTACAAGTAGTGGCGCAGGTCAAGTAGCTTTTGTACTAGGGCTTTTATTTGTATTTTTAATTCTAGCGGCTCAGTATGAAAGATGGCTCATGCCTTTAGCAGTAATCACTGCTGTGCCTTTTGCGGTGTTTGGTTCTTTACTTCTTGTATGGCTTAGAGGTTTAGAAAATGATATATATTTTCAAACAGGGCTTTTACTTTTAATAGGTCTTTCAGCTAAAAATGCCATTTTGATTGTTGAGTTTGCCATGGAAGAACACCTTAAAAAAGGAAAAAGTATTTTTGAAGCTTCTATTAGTGCAGCAAAATTAAGATTTAGACCTATTGTAATGACTTCATTAGCATTTATTTGTGGTATTTTACCTTTATACTTTGCTTATGGAGCAGGAAGTGCAAGTCGTCATGCAATAGGCACAGGTGTTATAGGGGGTATGATAGCAGCTTCTACTATAGCCATTTTCTTTGTACCTTTATTTTTCTATTTACTAGAAAGTTTTAATAAATGGCTTGATAAAAAAAGAGGTAAAATCAATGCGTAAGTTAATAATTTTTGCAAGTTGTTTTTTTATAACAGCTTGCAGTTTAAAACCAAATTTAGAAATCAAAGATGTAAATTACACTAAAAATTTAGATCAAAACATTAGCATTAATAAACAATGGTGGAAAGCTTTTGATGATAATTATTTAAACACCTTAGTCGATCAAGCTTTAAAAAACAATAACGACTTGCAAATTGCATATATGAATTTACAAAAAGCTTATGAAACTTTAGGTATAGCAAGAAGCGATTTGCTTCCTAAGCTTGATGGAAGTGCTAGCGGAGCAAGAGGAAAAACTAGCATTAATGCTCCAAGCAATAAAAGCAATGAATTTGCTTATGGTAATGATTTTAACATGGGTTTAAATTTAAGCTATGAAGTAGATTTATGGGGCAAATACAGAGATACTTATGGTGCTTCAAAAGCAAAATTACAAGCTAGTGAGTTTGACTATGAAAGTGCGAGATTAAGCTTAATCTCTAATGTAGTAAAAACCTATTTTAATCTAGCAAGTTTAAGCGAACAAGTAAAAATTTTAGAAGAAACAACCCAAAGTTATCAAAAAACTTATGAGTTGAAATTAGAGCATTTTAAACTTGGAGTAATTAGTGAGTATGAACTTAACAAATTTAAAGCTGAACTTGAAAATTCAAGAGTTTTACTCACAAATGCTAAAATTCAAAAAGAAGCTAATACCAAAGCTTTAAAAATCTTAACTTCAAATGATATTGATGATATACTTTATAATAGCATAGAGTATAAAAAAATAGGACAATACGAACTTAGCATACCTGAGGGCATTGGCAGTGAAATTTTACTTCAAAGACCTGATGTGCAAGCTAGTTTAAAAATTTTAGAAGAAAAAAACTATCTTGTTGGAGTAGCTAGAACTGCATTTTTACCAAACCTTTCTTTAACAGGACTTTTGGGCTTTCAAAGTAATGATTTAGATCTTTTAGTCAAACATGGTAGCAATACTTGGAATGTAGCTGGAAATTTTGCAATGCCGATTTTTCATTGGGGTGAGATTATGAATAATGTTAATATTGCAAAACTCACCAAAGATGAAGCTTTTTTACAATATGAAAACACCTTAAAAACAGCTTTTGGAGAGATAAGACTTGCTTTATTTAACCGCCAAAGCTATTATGAAAATGAGCAAAATTATAAAAATTTATTTCTAGCTCAAAGTAAAATTTATGAAATTTCTACTTTAAGATATGAAAATGGTGTGATTAACTTGGCTGATTTCTTACAAGATCAAAGAAATTACTTAAATGCTAAACTTTCTTATACTAACTCATCTTATGAGCTTGCAAATTCCATTGTAGATGTTATGAAAGCCTTTGGTGGAGGATTTAACGCTAAAGAAGAATCAAAAGAAAACATCAAAGCTATGGAAGAAAACTTAAAGGAAAACTTTTATAACAACTGAGCCTTTAAGGCTTAGTTGTCAATGCATTTGAATTTGAATTCTTTGATTAAAATTATTATTTCCTCTATCTTTTGGGCTATTATGCTCAAAACGATAACGCATACTACCTGAAACATTAACATCTTGAAAAATTTCATCTAAAGGTGCAGAATTTGACACGCTTATAAGTCCTAGTAAAAATACAAAAAATGCTATAAAAATCTTTTTCATTATAAAGCCTTTGTAAAAATATGATACAATTATAGTCTTTTTAAATAACTACAAAATGAAAATTTAGGAAAAATATGAATTTTTTACAAAACTTAGCTCTTTCTTACTCACACAAGGCTATGCAAAAATCTTTAGAGAATGGTTTTGATGTGAAACTTTTAAAAGAAGGACAAGAAAAAAAAGTTAATCCAAAAAAATCTTATATGCTTTATGCTCACATACCATTTTGTCATACTTTTTGCCCATATTGTAGTTTTCATAAGTATTATTACAATGAAGATTTAGCGAAAAGATATTTTGAAAGTTTAAGAGAAGAAATTAAACAAATCAAAGATAAAGGATTTGATTTTACCTCTATGTATGTGGGTGGTGGTACTACTTTGATCAACGAAGAAGAGCTTGCTAAAACTTTAGAACTTTGCAAAAAATTATTTAATATCAAAGAAATTTCTTGCGAAACTGACCCTAATCATATCGAACCTAAAAAGTTAGAAATATTTAAAGGGCTAATAGATCGCTTAAGCTGTGGTATACAAAGCTTTGATGATGATACCTTAAAAAAAGTAGCAAGATACCATAAATTTGGCTCTAGCAAAGAACTTCAAGAAAAGCTTTCTAAAGCCATAGGTGTGCTTCCTATCATGAGTATTGATTTGATTTTTAATTTTCCTTCTCAAACCAAAGAACAATTACTCAATGATTTAGAAATAGCCAAAAGCTTAAAACCTCAACAAATCACAACTTATCCTTTGATGAAATCAAACCTCACAAAAGATAATATTGCAAAAACTCTAGGAGTAAGTTTTAAAGATAATGAATTTGAATTTTATAAAATCATTATAGATTTTTTCAAAGATTATGAAAGAAATAATGCATGGTCATTTTCTTTAGAAAAAAGTAGTTTTAACGATGAGTATGTAAGCAGCCATCATGAGTATTTGGGTGTAGGAAGCGGGGCTTTTAGCTTTTTAGACGGAGAACTTTTAATCAATGCTTTTAATTTAAATGATTATTCTAAACTCATCAAAGAAAAACAAAATGCAAATATTGCTAAAGCTAATTTTGGCAAAAAAGAAATCATCAAATATGTCTTTTTAACCGAAATGTTTGCAGGTAAAATAGAGATTGATAAATTTAATAAAACTTTAGAATGCAATTTAGAAAAAGATCTTTTCATCGAACTTTTAGGTCTTAAACTAAGTAAAGCTATAAAAAAAGAAAATAATACTTTATATACAAGTGAATTTGGGCGTTATTTGTTTATGGTCTTGATGAAAGATTTTTATACGGGTATGGATTTAGTGCGTGCTGCATTTAGAGATGATAAACGCTTACAAGATAAAGAACGCATTAATATCATGCAAGAAAATGTTGATCCACTTGATTTTAAAAGTATGGAGTTTAAAGGATAAAAAGCCTTTTTTTTTAAGGCTTTTTATTAAAATGGTCTTACCACCATCATTATCGCAATGATTATAAATAATATCGTTGGAATTTCATTATAAGCTCTAAAGAATTTCCCGCTTTTCTTACAAGTATCATTTTGAAGTTGTCTATAATAATAATAATTTTGCAAATGATAAATGATCAAAAGCAAAGCACAGGTTAATTTAGCATGCATATATCCACCTACCATTAACACATCTTTATTAGCCATCATCATTAAGCTTCCAGTGATTGCAGTAACTATCATCGCAGGAGTTTGGATATAAAAATACAATTTTCTTTCTTGAATTTTCACCACTTCCACAAAGCCTTTATTGTCTTTATGTTCTGTATGATAGACAAAAAGTCTTGGCAAATAAAACATTCCAGCCATCCATGAAACAAAAGCTAAATAATGCACCATTTTAATCCACAAATACCATTCGTTTAAAAAATCTAACATTTTTCTCCTTTTTTATTAAAAATTTCTTTTATTAAAATCAAAGCTACACTAATGTTTATCATCACATCAGCTAAATTAAACACAGCAAATTCAAACCACTTATGCCAAAATACAAAATCCACCACACCTATATGCACAAAGCGATCAAGTAAATTAGAACACCCAGCAGATAGCATAATAGCAAAAGCAATCAAATGCATTTTAAAAAACTCTTTTTGATAAAGTAAATACCCAAACAAAGCCAAAATAAAAACAAGCTGTATGTATTTTAAGTACTCTCCTAAAAATGCAAACATTGAAAAGGCCACACCGGTATTATAGGTTAAAACTAAATCAAAAAATTCACCCTTATACTCAAGCCCTTGTAAAAACAAATACTTACTTGCTTGATCTAGTATAAAAACTAAAGCAAAAACAAGCCAAAATTTTAAAGGCAGGATTTTAAGCATTCAGCGCTTTCATAAAAAAGCTTTCCACAGCTTTCATTTCTTTTTCTAAAAGCTTAATGTCTTTTGCTTCAAGCAATAAGCGTATTAAATTTTCTGTACCTGAATACCTAAACAAACTAGCAATTCCTTTTTTTTCTAAATCTTTTTTCAATTCTTCCAAACCTGCAAGCTTGCTTAAGTCTTTTTTCTCTGAAATTTTAAGATTATGTAAAAGTTGTGGGTAAGGTTTAACTTGATTTAAAATTTCACTTGCACTTTTTGCCTCACTTAACATTAAAGCACTAAATTGTAAAGCAGCTACCAAACCATCTCCAGTTTTTGCATAGTCACTAAAGATAATATGCCCACTTTGCTCCCCACCAAAATTTCCACCACATTCTTTGAGTTTTTCAAGTACATATTTATCGCCTACATTGCAAGTTTCATGTGTGATTTTATGTTTAGTTAAAAACTCTTTTAAAGCACCATTGCTCATTATAGTGCTAACTACGCTTGATTTTAACTTGCCTTGTTTTTTCAAAAATAAAGCTAAAACACCCAAAAGACTATCTCCATGGGCTACTTCACCTTTTTCATCCACAACAACCAAACGATCCGCATCCCCATCAAAAGCAAAACCCACATCTGCTCTAAATTTCTTTACTTCCAAAGCCAAATTTAAAGGATGTAAAGCTCCACAATTTTCATTGATATTTAAACCATTTGGTTTATCATTGATTACAATCACATCTGCACCAAGTTCTTTAAAAACCGTAGGTGCTACCTTATAAGAAGCTCCATGAGCCACATCTAAAACAACGCGCAAAGATTTTAAAGTCAGCTCTTTAGGAAAAGAATTTTTTATAGAAACAATATATCTTCCTATCACATCATCAATTCTTTTTGCTTGGCCAATTTGTGATTTTGTTGTTCTTGCTTCTTCTATGAGTTTATCATTAAAATAAATTTCTTCTATCTTTGCTTCTGCTTGTTCATCAAGTTTATTTCCATGTGCATCAAAAAATTTAATGCCATTATCATAGTAAGGATTGTGTGAAGCTGATATCATAATACCTGCATCACAACGCATATCTTCAGTTAAAAACGCAATAGCAGGTGTTGGCATAGGACCTATTTCTATAACATTATATCCTATAGAAGTAAGCCCTGAAACGATAGCATTTTCTATCATATAACCGCTTCTTCTTGTGTCTTTTCCTACTAAGATATTATTTGTAAGGGCTTTATCTTTAAAATAAATTCCAGCAGCCATAGCCAAACGCATAGCTAAAAACGAATCCAAAAACTCCCCCGCTTTACCGCGTACTCCATCTGTTCCAAAAAGTTTCATTTTTTTACCTTTGATTTTAAATAGTGCAATTATAAGAAAAAAAGTTAAGTAATGTATAAATATGAGAATTTTATAAGCATTAGTTAGTAATAAAAATATATAATTTTTAAAATTTCACTTAAGGAAAATGAATGAAAAAAATCATCGCAGGGGTTGTAGTAGTAGTTTTACTAGCTATAGGGTTTTTTGCCTCAGCTTCTTACATTAACTCTATCAATGGAAAAATATTTGCTCAAATGAGCCAAGATACAGCATATTATAGTGTTGAAGATGCTAACTATACCAAAGGACTTTTAAACTCCAAAGGAAGTTTTATAGCTACACTTAATGACTTGCCTTATAGTTTTAAAGTGAATGTGGATTTTTCTAATAATTTTTTTGCAAGTAATAATGCCATCGTTTCTATTTTAAATGAAAATGAAGACTTAAAAGGCATTTTCCCAAATGAAGAAATCTTTAAAATCTTAGTTAGTGCAAAAGGTGGAGACATTAACATCAACGCAAAAATAAACGATATCAATTTTACCCGCAATAATACAAATTTAGTTTTAAATAATACATCTTTTAAGATTATAGGTTCTGAGGAATTTGTAAAAAATATGGAGCTTAATCTAGGTTATGTTTTATTAGAACAACTATCTCATGAAGAAAAATTAGAAGCAAAAAATATCAAAATTTCTGAATTTCCTATACAAAAATTAAGTTTTAATGATATCTTTAGCCCTAGTAGAAATAGTGAGCAAAATATAAGCATTGATAGTGCTAATTTTATAAGTTCTATTGCTTTTGACTTTGATAAATTAAAAATTTTTGCAAAAACAGCTCAAAATGCTCAAAATGATTATGATAGTGTTTTAAAACTAGATTTAGCTAAATTTAACCTTGCAAATGAAAACTTTATGCTAAATAACATTAACTTAGATATGAATTTTAATAATCTTTCTAAAAAAGCTTATGATAGCTTAGTGCAAAACTCAAATACTGATATTTTTTCTATGATGCTTTTAGCAAGTCAGTTTTTAAAAGCAAACCCACAAATCATCTTAAATAATCTAAGTTTTGAAAAAGAAGGTAAAAAATTTGACGCAAATGGACAAACTATTTTCACTGAAAATAATATAAAATCACAATTGCATGCAAACACTGAAATTCTTCCTAGTCAAATTTGGCCTGATTTTGCAAATTTTGATACTTATTTTGTAGATAATAATGGCTCTTATGTGCTTGATTTTATCTATGATGATTCTAATAAAAGTGATGTTACAACTATCATTAATGGTGAAAGACTTACCATAAATCCACAATGACAAATTTAAGCTTAACTTTTCGTCCTAAAACTTTAGATGAGGTTTTAGGACAAGAGAATTTAGTAGAAATTTTTAAAAAATTCATACAAGTTTCAAAACTCCCTCATAGTGTATTTTTTGGTCCAGCAGGTTGCGGGAAGACTTCTTTTGCAAGGGCTATAGCGTATGAGTATAAACTAGACTTTTATGAGTTTGATGGAGGAAATTTTAAGCTTGAAGAGCTTAGAAAAATACTAAGTAATTATGAAAATTCTTTATATAAACCTTTGATATTTATCGATGAGGTGCATAGGCTTTCAAAAACCCAACAAGAAATGCTTTTAATCCCTTTGGAAAATCAAAAATGCCTTTTCATAGGTGCAAGCACTGAAAACCCTTATTTTACTTTAACTTCAGGCATAAGAAGCAGAAGTATGCTTTTTGAATTTAAAGGTTTAGAATATAAAGACTTAGAAAAACTTGCCACAAAGGTACAAGAAAAACTCCAATATAAAATCGATGATGATGCCAAAGACTTTTTAATCACTTCTAGTGCAAATGATGCAAGAAGCTTTTTAAATTTATGTGAGTTTGCTTTGGCTTTAGATAGCACTCATATCACGCTTGAAACTTTGAAAAAATTAAGAGCAAATGTTTTAAGCGATGGTACTTCAAGTAAAGATACACACTATAAACTAGCTAGTTCTATGATAAAAAGCTTAAGAGGAAGTGATGTAGATGCGAGTTTGTATTATCTTGCAAGGTTGATTGATGGGGGTGAAAGTGCAGATTTCATCGCTAGAAGATTAGTGATATTTGCAAGTGAAGATATCTCAAATGCAAACCCACAAGCACTTAATCTAGCCACAAGCACACTCATAGCAGTAAAAAACATAGGCTATCCTGAAGCTAGGATCATCTTAGCTCAATGTGTGGTATTTTTAGCAAGTTCGCCCAAGTCAAACTCAAGCTATCTTGCTATAAATGAAGCGCTAAATTATGTGCAAAACAATCCTGCGTTAAAAATACTTCCTTATCTTGATAATAACAACCCTCAAAGAAAAAACTACCTTTATCCGCATGATTTTGGTGGCTGGGTTAAGCAAAGATACTTAGAAAAAGATTTGAAATTTTATCATAGTAAAGGCATAGGTTTTGAAGCGCAGCTAGACTTATGGCTAAATGATATGAAAAAAGTTAAAAAGTGATTTTAAGCACAATGTAAAAATATTTTTATATAATTTTCATTTTTTGGTTCCGTAGCTCAGTTGGTAGAGCACCACCTTGACATGGTGGTGGTCGTTGGTTCAAGTCCAATCGGAGCCACCATTTTTTATTTCTTTCGATTTCTTTAATTTCCAAAAAATGCTTTCAAAATGCTATATATAAACAAACTAAATGATCTTTAATTTCAATTAATTTCTTTTGTGTTATAATTATTTTCAATTAATTAAGCTCATTATTAGGGTTCTTTATAAGGAAAATAATGGCAAACATAGCAAAACAAAGCTTACAAGATAAATATATTAAAAATTTAAAATCTAGTGATAAACGATACAAAAAAGCTGTAGGTAATCCAAAAGAGCTTTATATTTTTGTATATCCTAGTGGTCAATATCGCTAATTGCTGTAATTAATTGTTCTTTATGTGTAGAACCAATCTTATCATAATTATAAATTAAAAATCTAGTATCTACTAAGAGGCCTTGAATTTCTGTGTAGCTTTTGCTGTTTTTCCATTCAATAGTAGCTTTTCCAATATTTTCAAAAATACCATTTATTTTAACTTCAAAATTATTATTTTGTTTGTTATACGGCATCAAAAAAACATTATATATCTTCTTATTTTTTGTTCGATATTCTGCATATTCGCCATAAGCTACCTGTTTAATTATATCACTACTTTGTGGCAATCCTTTTAATTTTACACCATATTTGTAGTATTTTGCATCTAATATATAAATTTTGTCATCATTAATCATAATAATATCGGGTTGTAATGAGCTATTATCTTTATTATCTGTATATTTTAATTTCCACTGAGTTTTTGGAAAATATTCATCCTTATCTGTAGTACCAAATGCTCTATCTATCATCTTTTCCCAAATAGCATGAAAAGCCGTGGTTCCAAATTTAAACTCGCTCTCTTTTAAAGATTTATCACTTTGTAAAAGCATATCTCTCATAGAACTAAAAAGTAATCGTTTTTTATCATCAAATGTATTATCTAATTTACTTTGCAAAACATAAAGACATTGATTTTTATTTATTGGTAAGTTGTATTTTGGTGGCATAAATGAATTGTAAGCAAAACCAAATTTGCAAAATGCCTCATAAACACAATATCTATTTATAGCTGTAATTAACCCATTTTTATTGGCTTGATTTTTTTTAGCTTGAAACTGCATATAAATTACAGAATTATTATTTTGGATGTTAGGGCGATTTTTATTAATCGTTCTAGCAAAGTTTATCTTACCTTTTGTAGTGGTTTGATAGATATTTTCTCGCTCGGTATAGTAACCGTGAGAAAGAAAATATTCTATGATATTTTTATACGCAATAAGTGGAAATGATTGCTCGATCTGTTCTTTTTTATTATCTACAAAATAAGATTTTGTATGAGATTTGTTAAATTTTAAAAGAACAGATATTAGTTTTCTAATATCTGTTCTTATATTCTTGTCATCACAATCTAAGTTAATCCCTAGTGGAAAGCAAATTTGAAGCTTATTTTCTTTACTTCTAATACCAACAAAATTATCGTCTAATTCATTGTCCATAAAGCAATACTCCCTTAAATTAAACATATAACATAGCCTTAACATCATCGATAAAAATATCAAATTGAGATTTTTCATCTTCATTAACAAATCTTTCAATGACTTCTTCTAGTGTGTGGTATTTATTTTTATTAAAAAGTTTATCTTTGTCAAATTTAAAAACATCATCCCAAAGATATTTTAAAACTTTGTGAGCAAATTTTTCTTTATTTTCTAGGTCATCATTTCTTACAAAAAATACACCAAGTCTTTTGTCTTCCATTGAGCTAACATCATTTTCGTTGTCAGAGATTACTGAATTTATGGTTTTACAGAATATTTGCCAAGAAACATCAGTATTTAAAATTTTCTTATCTATAAAATTTTTATATTCATTGTATTTTTCTTCACTTTCAAACTCTTGTATTTTTTTATCAAAAGAATTTTTAACTAACTGCATAGAAAATCTACGCTGAAAAGCAGTATCAAGTGTAAAGACATTTTGATCACTTGTATTCATTGTGGCAATTATCCATAAGTTTGATGGGATTTTAATAGGTTTTTCTATATCGTCCTTACCATAAACTATCTTTGCTATATTTTCATTGTTTATCGCATAATCGCTATTGCCATTCTTATCTCTATCAAGTAGTTGAAAAACTTCACCAAATATTGCAGGAGCGTTGCCACGATTTATTTCATCAATAACTAAAACATATTTTCCACTTGGATCATTATATGCCTTTTTTAAAATATTTGTAAAAGGTCCAGGTATAAAATCATAACTTACGATTTTATCTTTTACAATAGGCATTATCTGTCCTATGAAATCACTATATGAATAGTCAGGATGAAAAACTAATTTTTCAAAGGTATACTCATTATTTGGATACTTTGTTTTTATAGTATGACTTTTACCACTACCTGGCACACCATATAAGATGATATTTTCTCCACCTTTTTCTCTTATGTTTTCATCAATTTCTTCTTTATTTTTACTATCATCAAGTATTTTTTCATTTAACAAGAAATTAATTTCTTTTTTCTGTAGTTTGTATAAAAATCTACCTCCCTTACAACAATACATAATACTATATGGTAAATCTACTTTGATTGATTCTATGTCATTTTCTTCAACTTGACCATCTTCTTTCTTCACAAGTTTTTTTACAATAAAAAAACCTCCATTTTCGATAATTTGTATATAGCCAAAAATAATATCGCCTACCAAAATATTTTTATAGTTTTCTATATCTTTAATTTCTATGTCATTCTTTAATGCATAAATCCATATATTCATATTATATCTCCAATCTCATTAAATTCATCGCATTTTAAATTAATATCATATGGAATGCCAATATATTTTTTTGAATAAGAATCAGCCTTATAAGTAATAAAGGAGCCATGCCATTTATTTATAAAAGTATCCGTTCTTAATATATTAAAATTTGCTAAATAATTTTCAGCCACTATATCATAATTTTCATTTGAATTTATTTCTGACATTAAAACATAGTATTTTTCATGTTTTTGAAGAATATATCTATAAAACTCCAAACTATATATTGATATTTCTGCATTACACTTATTAATATTTAGGCTTAATACTAAAAATTGACCTGGTGTGATTTTTTGATATTTTATATAATTAGTTAATCTAAACCATAGCCCATCTCTATGTCTATTGTCTTTTATGTGTACTTGAAAATATTTTTCTAAAATTGGATCAAATATTTCAAAATATGCAATTCTATTTCTACTATCATATGATGTTTTTTTATCATTAATAGTAAATGCTGTAGAGTTGCTTACTTTGCTAAATAACTTTTCAATTGTATCTATAGAACTAAGATTTATGTATAAATCAGAACCTGAATATCCAGTTAATTGTCTTGTTGCAATAATAAAATGTGTATTCATCGGTCAACCAAACAAATATATTTTTGTGTATTCTAATAAAAAAACACTTATTTTATTATAAATACTTTTTAAATACTTTTGCAAATACCTTTGACATTAAAGGGGGAACGGCATTTCCTATTTGCATATAAGTTTTTAGGTATGGTCCAAAAAACAAATAATCATCAGGGAAACTTTGAATTCTTGCAGCTTCTCGTGGTGTAATAGCTCTAATCTGAGTTGGATGGATGTGTGAGTGACAATCCATTTTTAAGTGTGCTGTAATTGTCCTACTAGGCTCATTCTCTATCAGTTTAAAATATTTGTCCTTAAATATATGACTTCTGATAGAATAAGGCATAATATCTTTTATTGTTTCAGCTGTAGAATCCTCCCCTTGTTTTAATAGTGAATATATCTTTAAATTTGTTTCATTTTGAAAACGTGCCTTGTGATTGTATATAAATGAACAAATATTACTATCATTTATTAAATTTAAATATTCATTGTTTTTATGTCTATTAATAGAAATCTTTGAGCCAGATTCGTCATCAGTTTCTGTTTGATTTTTTTTGTCTGGACAAACCAAGCTATCGATATTATCCAAAGCATCCTTTAAGACAAATTTTCTATTTTTTATTATTTCATTTTCAATATCACTCATAATTATATCTACATCTAAATTTTGTTTTCTTGCATACTCTTTGTTAATACCAATGTAAATTAACCTAATTCTTTTTTGTGGAACAGAAAAATTAGTTGCATCATATAACCTATATTTAACCATATAACCTATTTTGTCAAAATCTTCTATTACTTGATTTGCTACTTTTAGCATACCCTTCACATTTTCCATTATTATAAATTTAGGTTTTAAATTATTTACACATTTTGCAAAGTATTTATACAAAACATTTCTAGGATCATCTATAACTCTTTGTTGATTAGCGCTACTAAAAGATTGACAAGGTGGGCCACCTATAATTATATCTACTTGAGATTTTACATATTTGTGTATATTTTGAGATATTAATCTTATATCACCATTAATTATACGAGATGAATTTACTTCAGGATGATTAAAACTATAAGTTCTTAAAGCATCTTTATCAATATCATTTGCCATTAATATATTATAACCCATTCTACTAAAACCATAACTAAAACCACCTGCACCGCAAAATAAATCAATAATTGCAGGTGATTTATTTGTTTTTTTTGCCTGCAAAGATTTTCTATATTTGTTTGAAAATTTATCAATAGTATCTGTAAAAAAGTTTTTATTACTTGTATATATAGAAATACTGCTCATCAATCTATTGTAATCTTTTTTTAGTATTTTTTTTAAAATATCAATTTCATATTCATCTTTGATAATTCCCATATATTCTAATTGTTTATATATATCATCATTTTTTAATACTATGGTGTTTAGATTATGTAATTCTTTTGTTTTTTCTGCAAAGCGGTTAATTATTTCAATATTTTCCAAAAAATATTTTTTTTCTTGAGCTGTTTTTAAGTTTGCAACATTTTTAAAAAACATTTTTTACCTCATTTATAAATATTTTTTTAAAATCATAGCTATATATTTAGACATTAAAGGTGGAACGGCATTACCAATTTGTTTAAATTGTTGTGTAATAGAACATGGAAAAATAAAATCATCGGGAAAACTCTGTAATCTTGCAGCTTCTCTTGGAGTAAGACTTCTCTCTTGTGTATAGTCAGGATGAATAAACTGATGACCATCCTTATGCAAGTGTGCAATAATTGTTTTTGATGGAGCGTCATAATATTGAACACAATAACTATTATTAAATAACCTTTTTTTTGTATGTACTAAATTTGGCTCATTTTCATATAATTCTAATAAATTCCATTTGTTTTTTGCCATAAGGCGATATCTTTTTCTATCTAATTCATTATTACTTCTAGCAATATGTCCGTGCAAGAGTTTATAATCATTTGTTCTAATTAACTTTAAATAATTTGATTTTTTTACTGGATTATAAACTATAGTTTTCTTTCCCTCTGATGGTTTTAATTTTGGTAAATCAGATATAGCATCTCTCACAGTTGTCTTATCTATTTTTTTTGTAATTTTTTTAAGATCATCATAAATATTCTTGGGTTCAATATTTAAATCTTTTCTTACACCTATAATAATAACTCTTTTTCTATCTTGTGGAACACCAAAATCAACTGCATTTAACAAAATCACATCTTTATCTTCAATAATTCTATAGTTTTCTTTCATACCATTAAATATGCTTTCTATTATAGAATTACCTTTAATTTTCGTAGATAATATACCACTAACATTTTCAAATACAAAAAATTTTGGTTTAAAGTAATTTAATATATTTAGATAATTTTCATATAAATAATTTCTTGGATCTTTTTTCATGCCAAATGGATCTCTTGCCTTGCCTTGTGATGAAAAAGATTGACAAGGTGGACCACCTACAATTATATCAACACCAGTAGTTTTACTGATATTATTCTCTATTATTTCTATAATATTTTTATCTGTTATATCAGTAGGTTGTATTTTATTAATTTCATTTTGAGAATATCCATAATATCTCATTCTTTCTTGTAGTGTTAAACAAGCATATTTATCAGATTCTATATGAGTAAGAGCCGTGTAACCCTCTTGATAAAAACCCTCTGCCATTCCACCAGCACCCGCGAATAAATCTATAAAAGTTCTTTTTTTCATTATTATATTCTTACCATTTATTCATTCTTTAATAATTTGCAATATATCATCATCTTTTAATTATGATAATATATCAAACCACTTTCATAGTAAGTGACTCATAAATTTCTCTAAATACTCTATATAAACTTTCTGCAATTTTTTTATAATATTTTTAGTTCTCTTACTTTAATACACTTATGAATTTTATAAATAATTTGTGCTAATTTCAAATTTTATATTTTATTATTTTGTGATTATACATTACAAATCATAAAAAAATATAAACTATATAAATTTATTATATTATATCAATTTTATAATTTATTTGTTTTGTAATTATCAATTAATTGAAAACTATTATAAAAGTTATTTAAATTAATAATTTCAAAGACAAAATAGCCAACACAATGTTTAATATGATCTATGAAAATGCAAAATGATATCTAGGTAGTTTTACTAAACTACCTATTTTTACATATACTTTAACAAATTCGTAAATTCTTGAATTTCTTTTTCTTGATCTAAGATGATTTTTTTAGCAATATCAGTGATAGTTTTGTCTTTAGAGTAAAATAAAATTTGTTTTGAAGCATCTACCGCACCTTGATGATGTGCTATCATCGCTTCTAGAAAGTCTTTATTGATGTTTTTGCTTTCTTTAACCGAACTCATTAAAATCATCATTTTTTGCATTAACTCTTTTTCTTCTTGAACAAATTTTTTATAAGTTTCTTCATCAATTTGAGTTTTTGTATAAAGATTTTTATCTAGAATTTCTTGAAATTCTTGAATTTCTTTTTCTTGAGCTTTGATGATATTTTGAGCGATTTTTTTCATCTCTTCACTTTTAGTATGTTCTAATAAAAGCTTAGATGAATCAATAGCACCTTGATGATGTGGGATCATATTAGCTAAAAAATCTCTTTCTATGTCATTGCTTTGTACTAAAGGATTTTTCATCATAGGTTCATGCATACTCATCATGATTTGTGATGAAATACTTCCAGAAGCTCCATGATGAGCATGATGAGAATTTGCAGCAAATAAAGCACTTGCCAAAACTAAACTTGAAACTATAGTTTTTATTTTCATTTTTTTCCTTAAACTTTTAATTTAAAATCAAAAATATATAAAAATATCACAAACTAAAATTAACAAAAAAATTCAATTTTTTTTTGTTATAATTTATTTAAAAATACACAAGGATGGAAAATGCTTAGAGAACTACTTGAGATAAAAAAAGAAATGGAACCTATAATTCATGATTGTTCAGTAAAAATTCAAGTAGCCGCAAGAGAAGTAATCGTAAGAAAAAGAGAATATGAAATTTATGGACCTATGATAGATAGAGTATATCTTGATAATGCCATTTATATTAAAATTTTTGGTAGTGGGCGTGATACAAAAAGCACAAAAGTAGATATTAAAAACGGCCTTTATATGGTGTATGTAGCTCCCGATAAACCAACTAATCAAGAAATCATGAATAAACTAAAAATCGCATTTGAAAGTATAGATAATAAATTCATTTCAAGAATTTTAGAACTCAATAGAAGAATGAAAGAAGTGATTAATAAAACCCAAGCAACTCTAGCAAAAGCATCAAATATGAATGTTTTAATAGAAACTAACCTAGGCGAAGCAAGTGCTGCACATAAGTTTGTAATCACTATCAAATATTTAAAAGATAATCAAAAATTAGAATTAAAAAATTCAAAATCTGCAGGTAGCTTTAGAGATACTAAAAATCACATCAACCTAGTAGTAGAAAAAAACACTGATTCAGCTATATGTGAAAAACTTTTACATGATGTTGAAATTTATTTCATAGGTAGTGGAAAATAAAATCACTTTTTTACTCTCAAATTTGCTAAGTGTGTCAAAGCCACCGCAATAGCATCAGTAATATCAAGTGGCTTAATATCTTTTGAAATTCCAAGCAATCTTTTTACCATGAAAGCTACTTGCTCTTTAGTAGCTTTTGCTTTACCTGTTACGGTTTTTTTCACTTGCAAAGGTGTATATTCTGCAAATTCTCCATGAGTTTGTAAAATTTTTAAACTCAAAGCTCCACGAAATTGAGCTAGTTTTAAAACCGTTTTTGGATTATAAGCAAAAAATATATCTTCTATAGCTACCTCATCAAATTGATGATTTTTAAAGATTAGATCAAGCCCTTCACATAATTCTGTGATTTGATATTGTAAATCATTAGGTTTGATTTTGATAAGACCTGCTTCTATGAGTTGATTTTTATTATTAATTCTTTCTACAATAGCATATCCACAATACCTAGAACCAGGATCTATCCCTAAAACTTTCAAACTTTTCACCTTTTTATTCACATAGATGTGAAATTTAAATTTTTATGTGAATAATTTTAACCATTTTTTATAAAAAATAAGCTAGAATTTTAAGTTTTACATCATAATTTATAAGAAAAATAATGAATATAAAAGATTTTTTACTTGAATTTAAAACTGAAATTAGCAATAACGAATACAATACTTACATTTCTCACTTACAATTTAGTGAAAAATTAAGTAAAAATAATATCTTAGTATTTATAGCACCAAATCATTTTTTGGCTAAATTTATACAAACAAAATACGCACAAAAACTAGCTTATTTTTATGAAGTAAAAACAGGGATTAATCCTCAAGTTAAAATCATCACAAATGATCAAAAGATAGAAAAAAAACATTTTTCTACAGATATTTCACAGATTAAATTTCAAAGCACTATTTTAAATCCTTCTTTTACTTTTGAAAGTTTTGTTGTAGGAGATTCTAATCAATTTGCCTATGCAACTTGCAAAGCCATTACCGATAAAAGCAAACTTGGAAAATTATACAATCCTATCTTTATCTATGGCCCCACAGGACTTGGAAAAACTCACTTGCTTCAAGCTGTCGGAAATGTGTGTTTGGATAATGGATATAAGGTTATTTATGCTACAAGTGATAATTTTATCAATGATTTTACCATGCATTTAAATAACAAAACCATGAGTAAATTCCATGAAAAATACAAAAATTGTGATGTTTTACTCATCGATGATGTGCAGTTTTTAGGTAAAACAGACAAAATTCAAGAAGAATTTTTCTTTACTTTTAATGAAATCAAAGAAAAATTTGGACAAATCATCATGACAAGTGATAATCCTCCAAATATACTAAAAGGCATAACAGAACGCTTAAAAAGTCGTTTTGCAAATGGGATCATCGCAGATATCACTCCACCTCAGCTTGATACAAAAATCGCAATTATCAAGAAAAAATGCGAATTTAATGCTATTTATCTTAAACCTGAAGTTATAAGCTACATCGCTACTTCAATGGGAGATAATATCCGAGAAATAGAAGGAATGATTACAAATCTAAATGCTCAAGCAAGGCTTTTTAACCAAGAAATCACTTTAGAAATTGTTAAAAGCTTTATGAAAGATCACATTAAAGAAACAAAAGAAAATATTAGTGTTGAAGATATACTTGCTGATGTTTCAAAAAGCTATAATCTTAAACCTAATGATATAAAATCAAACAAAAAAACACAAAATATCGTTATGGCAAGAAGGGTTGTGATATATTTAGCAAGAGAGCTAACGACTATGTCTATGCCTCAACTTGCTAGATTTTTTAATATGAAAGATCACACCGCCATTTCACATAATATTAAAAAAATTCAAGAACTAATGAGTGAAAATGAAAACTTAAAAGCCATAGTAGAAGAATTAAGAAATAAAATTTTGACAAAAATAAAAAGCAACCTGTGAATAAAAGTGAAAAACAAAAAATTTTATTCTATGAGTAAAATTTCTATAAAAAAAGACTTTTAAAAAGCATTTCACATTTTCACATTGCTTATTATTATGATAAAATAAATTTAAAAAATAAAGGAAGTAAAAATGAAAATTAGCATTAATAAAAACACTTTAGAATCTGCCATAGTTTTAACTAACTCTTATGTAGATAAAAAAGATTCAAGTAACATCGCTTCTCACTTACTTTTTGAAGTAGTTGAAGATAAGCTAATCATAAGAGCAAGTGATTATGAAATAGGTATTAATTATAAAATCAAAAAAATCAAAGTTGAAAGTGCAGGTTTTGCAACTGCTAATGCTAAAAGTATTTTAGATATTATTAAAAGTTTAAATAATGAAGATGTAGTCTTAGAAACCATAGAAAATTTCCTTTTTATTAGACAAAAAGGAACTAAATATAAACTTCCTATGTTTAATTATGAAGATTTTCCAAATTTCCCAAGCACTGAAGGAAAAGATAAATTTGATATTGATTCAAGTGATTTAAGTAGATCTTTGAAAAAAATCCTACCTGCAGTTGATACAAATAATCCAAAGTATTCTTTAAATGGTGCTTTACTTGATATAAAAACTACTCACATCAGCTTTGTAGGGACAGATACAAAACGCTTAGCAGTTTTCACACTAAATAAAACAAATGAAAAAGAATTTAACCTTTGTATCCCTAAAAAAGCTATTTTAGAAATGCAAAAAATCTTTTTTGAAAAAATTGAAATTTATTATGATGAAAATATATTGATTGCAAAAAATGATAATTTTGAATTTTTTACAAAACTTATTAATGATAAATTCCCTGATTATGAAAGAGTAATTCCAAAAAATATCACAAAGGAATTTATTTTTAAAACTGAAGAATTTATGGATGCATTGAAAAAAATCAATGTAATTACTGAAAAAATGAAATTAAATTTCCATAAAGATAAACTTGTATTTGAAGGTATTAGTTTAGATAATATGGAAGCAAAAACTGAACTTGAAATGGAACTTAATATAGATGAAGAATTTAATCTTTGCATTAAAAATAAATTCATCACTGACTTTTTAAATTCTATTGAAAGTGAAACATTCAAACTTAGCATAAATGAACCTCATATGGCGTTTTTAGTTTCAAGTGAAGAATTACAAACTGTAATTATGCCAGTTATTTTATAAGGAAAATAAATGCAAGAAAATCAAAATTACGGCGCAGGAAATATTAAAGTTTTAAAAGGCTTAGAAGCTGTTAGAAAACGCCCTGGTATGTATATAGGTGATACCAATATAGGCGGTCTTCATCATATGATTTATGAAGTAGTGGATAATTCTATCGATGAAGCTATGGCAGGTTTTTGTGATACGATCAATGTAGAAATTACCACAGAAGGTTCTTGTATAGTAAGTGATAATGGTAGAGGGATCCCTGTGGGAATTCACCCTACTGAAAATATTCCTACTTTAACTGTAGTTTTAACCGTACTTCATGCAGGTGGAAAATTTGATAAAGATACTTATAAAGTTTCAGGTGGTTTACACGGAGTTGGTGTGAGCGTTGTAAATGCTTTATCAAAAAAATTAGTTGCTACAGTACATAGAGATGGAGAAATTTATCGCCAAGAATTTTCAGAAGGTAAAGTCACAAGCAATTTTGAAACCATAGGTAAAAGTAAAAAAACAGGGACAATCATAGAATTTTGGCCAGATGATCAAATTTTTGAAGTGACTGATTTTGATTATGAAATTTTAGCTAAAAGATTTCGTGAACTTGCATATTTAAATCCAAAAATTACTATAAATTTTAAAGATAATCGTGTAGGAAAAGCAGAAAGTTTTCATTTTGAAGGTGGTATAAGCCAGTTTGTTACAGATTTAAATAAAAAACAAGCTTTAACTAAGGCAATATTTTTCAATGTAGATGAAGAAGATGTAAATGTTGAAGTAGCATTGCTTTATAATGATAGTTATAGTGAAAATTTACTTTCTTTTGTAAATAATATCAAAACCCCAGATGGTGGAACGCACGAAGCAGGTTTTAGAATGGGCTTAACTCGTGTTATTAGTAATTACATTGAAGCAAATGCTAGTGCTAGAGAGAAAGATTCTAAAATCACAGGTGATGATGTAAGAGAAGGTTTGATAGCAATTGTAAGTGTAAAAGTACCTGAGCCACAATTTGAAGGACAAACTAAAGGAAAATTAGGTTCAAGCTATGTTAGACCTATAGTTTCTAAGGCTTCTTTTGAGTATTTGACAAAATATTTTGAAGAAAATCCTATTGAAGCAAAAGCTATCATGAATAAAGCTTTAATGGCAGCTCGTGGTAGAGAAGCAGCTAAAAAAGCTAGAGAGCTAACAAGAAAAAAAGAAAGTTCAAGTGTAGGGACTTTACCAGGAAAACTAGCTGATTGTCAAAGTAAAGATCCAAGTGAAAGTGAAATTTATTTAGTTGAGGGTGATAGTGCGGGAGGTTCTGCAAAACAAGGTAGAGAAAGAACTTTCCAAGCGATTTTACCTTTAAGAGGTAAAATACTCAATGTTGAAAAAGCAAGACTAGATAAAATTTTAAAAAGTGAACAAATTCAAAATATGATCACAGCCTTTGGTTGTGGGATCGGTGATGAGTTTGATATAGAAAAACTAAGATATCATAAAATCATTATCATGACCGATGCTGATGTAGATGGTTCTCACATACAAACTTTACTTTTGACATTTTTCTTCCGTTTTATGAATGATCTTGTAATAAATGGACATATTTATTTAGCTCAACCACCTTTATATCGCTATAAAAAAGGTCAGAAAAAAGAAATTTATCTAAAAGATGAAAAAGCTTTAAATGATTATTTGATCGAAACAGGTATAGAGAGTTCTACTTATGAGGGTATAGGGTTAAATGATTTAAAAGATTTTCTAAAAATTGTCGCAGCTTATAGAAGTGTTTTAAAAGAATTAGAAAAAAGATTTAATGTGATTTCAGTGATTAGATATTTGATAGAAAATCCTGATTTGATAAAAGCTTCTAATGAAGAATTATTTAAAGTTATAAAAGAATTTTTAGAAAAACAAAATCACAATATCTTAAATTCTTATATCAATGAAAATGAAATTCGTGTATATGTACAAACTGAAAATGGTTTAGAAGAGCTTATCATCAATGATGATTTGTTTGCTAATCCTTTATATGAAGAGGCAAATTATATTTATCAAAAAATCAAAGATAGAGATTTAAAATTTGATAAAGATATTTTAGAAATTTTAGATGAAGTTGAAAAAAATGCTAAAAAAGGTGCTTATATACAACGCTATAAAGGTCTTGGTGAGATGAATCCTGAACAACTTTGGGAAACAACTATGGATCCAAGTAATCGTCGTTTGTTAAAGATCACCATAGAAGATGCTCAAAGAGCAAATGATACTTTTAACCTTTTCATGGGTGATGATGTAGAACCACGCCGTGAATATATACAAGCTCATGCTAAAGATGTTAAACATTTAGATGTTTGATTTATTGAATTAAAGATATAATATGGAAGCTAGAGAAAATAATTTTAATTTTATAAGAGATGAAAAAAAGATAATTATTCCTTTTTTTCAAAGACCTTATGTATGGAAAAAAGAACATTGGGAACAATTATTAAATGATTTAAAAAATAGTTTTTTAGAGAAAAAAGAACATTTTTTAGGTTCTATTATTTTGAAAAGAAGTGATAAGGTAGAAAATTATTCTATTGTTATTGATGGACAACAAAGACTCACTACTTTTTCAATTTTAATTAAAGTTTTGTATAATTTTTTAGATAATCAACAAAAAAATTACTTTAAAGATTATTTATTTGAGAATTTTACCACTGATATACCAAAAATTAATCATTCAAAGCTAGATAAAATTAAATATGAAAAAATTTTAAAAGATGAATTTATTGATATTAAAGAAGAATATGGAATTTTTGGCTGTTTTAATTATTTTAATATAGAAATAAAAAATAATTTTAATAATATTAATTTATTTGAATTTATAAAATATATTATAGAAAGCAAATTATGGGTTATTGTTTGTTTAAATGCAAATGAAGATGAACAGAAAATTTTTGATTCTATAAATTCCACAGGGCAAAGATTATCCTCTACTGATATTATAAAAAATGCCTTATTTGATAAAATTATAAAGATAACGAATGAAGATAAAGCTATGCAATATTATAAAGAATATTGGGATAGTGTTTTTGATAAAGATGAAAACGAACAAGAATTTTGGAATGAAGAAATTGAAACTGGTAGAATTAAAAGAAATAAAAGTGAAATATTTTTATTTTCTTATGCGATTATAAAAGGTATTTTTAATACAGAAATACATAACTTAAGTAATTTAAGTTCTTTATATAAAGATTATATTAAAAATTTAAATGAAAATGATTTAAAAGAATTATTAAAAGAATTAAAAGATTATGCAAGGATATATCGTAATTTTCCAGTTATAAATAATAAAAAAACTATTTTTAAATATGAAAATTATGAGTTGAGATTTTTTCATATAATTAGTGTATATAATACTAATACTGTTATGCCTTTAATTTTATTTTTTAAAAAAATATTAAGTCAAAATGAAAATATTTATAAAGAATGTTTATATTTACTAGAAATGCTGATTTTACTAAATCCTGAAACAAAAGATTATAATAAATTTTTTTCAAAAATTATTAAAAAAATTCAAAATAGTAATATTGATAATATAATAAATATTATAAAATTTGAAAGTTATGATAGATATGGGGAATATTTTAATAAAAATGAAGTTAGAAATTGGTTATATTGTATAAAAAATAAGGATGCTAATTTTATTTTATTTTGGATTGAATTATATAGACAATATAAAAATAAAGATTATAAAGATAATACTTTAGGGCTAAATTATGTTTATACTTTAGAACATTTATTGCCACAAAGTTGGAAAGAACATTGGAACGATATTATTAATGATGATGAAGCTGAAGAAATTATATATCAAATAGGAAATATGACTTTATTAAAAGGAAGTCTTAATTCATCTTTAAGAAATATGAATTGGCAAGCTAAACTTAATGGTGATGGAAAAGCTAAAAATTATATTCGTAAAAACGCTGATTTGCTAATAAATAAAGAGTTATTGAACAAAGAATTATGGAATAAAGATGAAATTAAATCCAGAACAGAAAAATTTGTCAATGAATTTTTTGAAATATGGAATGTTGAGTTATTTAATAAATGAAAACTTTTTTACAAAATATTCCAAAAGTAGAATTGCACTTACACATTGAAGGCTCATTAGAGCCTAAAATGATGTTTGAATTAGCTAAAAGAAATAATATTGCTTTAAAATATAAAAGCGAAGATGAGATAAAAAAAGCTTATGATTTTTCAAATTTACAAGATTTTTTAGATATATATTATCAAGGTGCAAATGTCTTACAAAGCAAGCAAGATTTTTATGATTTAACCTTTGCTTATATGAAAAAATGCAAAGAGCAAAATGTAGTTCATACTGAAATTTTTTTCGATCCTCAAACTCATACTGCTAGAAATATAGCTTTAAAAGATGTTATAGAAGGAATTTGGCAAGCTTTGCAAAAAGCAAAAGAAGAATTTGGAATTTCAAGTTTTTTAATCGCTTGTATTTTAAGGCATTTAAGCGAGGATGAGGGTTTAAAAATTTTAGATGAACTTTGTTTATATAAAGATAAAATCAAAGCCATAGGACTTGATAGTTCTGAACTGAATAATCCTCCTTTTAAATTTAAAAATTTATTTCAAAAAGCTAAAGAAGAAGGCTTTTTGTTAGTTATGCATGCGGGTGAAGAAGGAAGTAGTGAGTATATCAAACAAGCTTTAGAACTTAATATAAATAGAATTGATCATGGTGTTAAATGTGAGCATGATAATATGCTTTTAAAAGAAATTATTCAAAAACAAATTCCACTAACAATTTGTCCTTTATCGAATGTAAAATTAAAAGTTTTTCAAAATATGCAAGAACATAATATTTTAAAACTTTTACAAAAAAATGTTTGTGTTTGTGTAAATTCAGATGATCCAGCGTATTTTGGAGGATATATTTTAGAAAATTTTATAGCCTTAGATGAAACTTTTAAACTTAGTAAAGATGAGGTTAAAAAACTTTGTATTAATGCTGTAAATGCTTCTTTTTTACAAGAAAATGAAAAAGAAAATTTAAGAAAGCTAATTTTTAATTTTCAAGAATGATTTTTTTACTTGGGGGAGAAAGTCACACAGGTAAGACCTTGCTTGCTCAAAAAATTCTTGAAAAATTTTCTTATCCTTATTTGAGTTTAGATCATCTAAAAATGGGTTTGATTAAAGGAATGAAAGATTTTCCTTTTAAAGTAGATGAGGATGAAAAAATAGCTGAGTTTTTATTTCCTATTGTAGATGGTATAATTCAAACTTGTATAGAAAATAAACAAAATTTAATTATTGAAGGAATTTATCTTACTCCAAAAAAGCTACAAAAATTTCAAAATCATTCTGATGTTAAAATATTTTATATCATTTTTTCAAAAGAATATATTTTACAAAATTATGCATTAATTTATCAAAATGAAAATGCTATAGAAAAACGTTTATTTAGTGAAAAAGAAGAAATAAACACTCTTATTTTAAATCATCAAAAACTTAAATCTCAATGTGAAAATTTAAATTTTCCTTTTATAGAAATTCAAAAAGACTATGAAGCTGAATTAAAAAATGCAATAGAATTTTTTGCCTAAAAGCAAGTAAATAGTTATATAATATCTAAAAAATTATAAGGATTAAAATGCATTTTACTCAGCAGCAATTGCAACGATTAATGCTTCATTATGCAGGGAAAATCGCTAAAGATAGAAAAGAGCAAAAAATAAAATTAAATTATAATGAAGCTTTAGCTTATATATGTTATGAATTAATGGAACTTGCAAGAAAAAATTTAAGTGTAAGTGAATTGATGAGCATAGGGAAAACTTTACTTACAAGTGAAGATGTGATTGATGGTGTTGCAAGTATGCTTGAAGAAATTCAAATAGAACTTCCTTTTGAAGATGGCACAAAATTAGTTACTATACATGAGCCTATAGCAAATGATGATAAAATAAAAGCTGGAGAAATATTTTTATCATCAGAATTTATTGTGCTTAATGAAAATAAAACTTCTATAGAAATTAAAGTAAGCAATAAAGGCGATCGTCCTATACAAGTTGGCTCGCATTTTCATTTCTTTGAAGTTAATCGCTTTTTGTCTTTTGATAGAGAAAAAGCTTATGGTAAAAGGTTAAATATCGCTTCAGGAACAAGTGTGAGATTTGAACCAGGTGAAGAAAAAACAGTAAGTTTAATAGAATTTGGTGGTTTAAAAAAGGTTTTAGGTTTTAATAATCTTTGTGATGATTTTATCAATGATGAAAATAAAACTAAAGCTTTATTAAAAGCAAAAGAGAAAGGATTTCTTTGATTAAGATTAGCAAAAAAGACTATGTAAATATGTATGGTCCAACAACTAATGATAGAGTAAGATTAGCAGATACAGATTTAATTTTAAGAGTAGAAAAAGATTATACTTTATATGGCGAAGAAGTTAAATTTGGTGGTGGTAAAAATATCAGAGATGGTATGGCTCAAAGTGTGAGTGAGGGAGAATTTCCGGATTTAGTTCTAACTAATGCTTTGATCGTTGATTATACCGGTATTTATAAAGCAGATATTGGGATAAAAAATGGCTATATAGTAGGTATAGGAAAAGCAGGTAATCCTGATATACAAGATGGAGTTGTTCCTAGCTTAGTTATAGGCACAAGTACAGATATTATTGGTGCAGAAGGTTTAATAGTAACTGCAGGTGGTATTGATACTCATATACATTTTATCTCCCCAACTCAAATTGAATGTGCTTTATATAGTGGTGTTACTACTATGATAGGAGGTGGCATAGGACCAAGTGAGGGAACAAATGCTACAACTTGCACAAGTGGGGCTTATCATATACATTCTATGTTAAAAGCTACGCAAAATTATCCTATGAATTTTGGCTTTTTAGGCAAAGGAAATTCAAGTAATAAAAATGCTTTAAAAGAGCAAATTATAGCTGGTGCATGTGGCTTAAAAATTCATGAAGATTGGGGTGCTACTTCTAGTGTGATTGATGCTAGTTTAAATATAGCTAATGAAATGGATATACAAGTAGCTATCCATACAGATACTTTAAATGAAGCAGGTTTTGTAGAAGATACGATTAAAGCTATTAATGGTAGAGTTATCCATACTTTTCATACTGAAGGCGCAGGTGGTGGCCATGCTCCTGATATTATTAAAATGGCAGGTTTTGAAAATGTTTTACCTGCAAGTACTAATCCTACTATGCCTTTTACTAAAAATACCATTGATGAGCATTTAGATATGCTTATGGTTTGTCATCATTTAGATAATAAAATCAAAGAAGATGTTGAATTTGCAGATAGTAGAATTCGTCCTGAAACTATAGCAGCAGAAGATAAACTTCATGATATGGGTGTTTTTAGTATTATGAGTAGTGATTCTCAAGCTATGGGACGCGTAGGTGAGGTGATTTTAAGAACATGGCAGAGTGCTGATAAATGCAAAAAAGAATTTGGTGCTTTGAAAGAAGATAATGATTTAGATGATAATTTCCGTATTAAACGCTATATAGCAAAATACACTATAAATCCTGCTATTGCACATGGGATTGATAGTTATGTTGGTTCTATTGAAGTAGGAAAATTTGCTGATTTAGTGCTTTGGCAACCTAAATTTTTTGGAGTAAAACCAAAGCTTATTTTAAAAGGTGGCTTGATAGTAGGTGCAAAAATAGGCGATGCTAATGCTTCTATCCCAACGCCTGAGCCTATTATCTATGAAAAAATGTTTGGAGCAAATTTAAATGAAAATGCTTTACATTTTGTTTCTAAAGCTTCTTTAGATGCTAATATGCCTGAAAAATTAAGCTTAAAAAGAAAATGTGTTGCAGTAAAAAATTGTAGAAATATTACTAAAAAAGACTTGAAATTTAATGATAAAGTTCAAGATATAGAAGTAAATCCACAAACTTATGAAGTAAAAATAAATGGTGAGCTTATTAGCTCCAAGAGCGTTGATTCTTTAGCTTTAGCTAGAAAATATTTTATGATTTAATGATTTTACTTCAAAATAAAATAACGCATTATGATTTAAACAAAGAATGCGATTTTTTAGAGCTTAGTTGGTTTGATACTTTTAAAAAGATATTAAGAACAACGACTTTAAAAGGACTAGATGTCGCTATAAAAATGCCTGATAATAAAGGTTTAAATCATAATGATTGTTTATATGATGAGGATTTTTTGATTTTAGTCAAAATCAAACCTGAAAAGGTTTTAAAAATTCACATAGAAAATGAATACAACCTTGCTTTAATAAGTTATCAAGTGGGTAATATGCATTTAAATTTATTTTATAAAGATCATAAACTCATTACTTTAGAGCAAAACTCTATCATAAGGTTTTTAGAAAAATTTAATATAAAATACGAAAAATGTGAGGAAATTTTAGAGCCAAAATATATGCTTGATATGCCAAGTTTTATCCAAGTTGATCCAAATTTTAAACTTATTAAAGAATAAAGATGAATAAATTAAATTTTTTACTTTTACAAATTAGTGATTCTTCTTTTCCTATAGGAGCTTTTTCACATTCTTTTGGTTTAGAATCTTATGTGAATTTTGCTTATATAAAAAATATAGAAGATGCTAAAAAAGTTTTAAAAACTCAGCTTTATTCTAATATTTTGTATTTTGAACTTTTAGCTTTGAAAATAGCTTATGAAAATGCAAATGATGTAGAAAATTTACTAATTTATCAAAGAAAATTTTTATCAAGTATAGTTGCAAAAGAACAAAGTCAAGCTTATGTTTTTTTAGCTAAACGTTTTGTAAAAAATGTCAGTCTTTATGGATTATCAAATCCTTTATTAAATCAATACATTAAAGAAAATCAAACTCCTATTTATCCTTTTGTGTATGCTTTATTTTGTAAAGATAATGAACTTGATTTTATGTATGAAAGTTTTTTGTTTGCTTTAATGAGTAATTTTGTTAATATTCTTGTAAAAATCGTGCCTTTATCACAAAATGAAGGGCAGATTTTACTTTTTCAATTACAGCAAGATTTTCAAAAGGTTCTTTCTAAATTGCAAAATTTAACTTTAAAAGATTGGTGTGAAAATCACAATATCTTAAATGATTATTTGGGTATAAAACACCAAAATTTAGCATTTAAAATTTATATTTCTTAAAAGGGTTCTAATGGTTAAAATAGGCATAGGTGGTCCTGTGGGTAGTGGTAAAACAGCTTTAGTATTAAATTTATGTCAAGCTTTAAAAGATGAACTTTCTTTGGCTGTGATTACAAATGATATTTATACAAATGAAGATGCAAATTTTTTAATCAAACAAGGTGTTCTTGAAAAAGAAAGAATCATAGGAGTACAAACTGGAGGTTGTCCTCATACAGCCATTAGAGAAGATGCTTCTTGTAATCTTGAAGCCGTTGAACTTTTACAAGAGCGTTTTAGTGATTTAGATCTTATTTTTATAGAAAGTGGCGGAGATAATTTGTCGATGACTTTTTCACCTGAACTTGTGGATTTTTTTATCTTTGTTATAGATGTTGCCCAAGGAGAAAAAATTCCACGCAAAGGTGGTCCTGCTATTTGTAGATCTGATTTAATGATTATCAATAAAATAGACTTAGCTCCTTATGTGAATGCTTCTTTAAAAATCATGCAAGAAGATACTTTAAAAATGCGTGGAGATAGACCTTTTATCATGAGTAATCTTCAAACTAAAGAAGGTTTAGAAGAAATCATTACTTGGATTAAAAAATACACACTTTTAAAGGATTGATTTGTTTGCTCAAAAGAGTGTTTTTAAACTTACATTAGATACTATCAATGAAAAAACTATCATAAAAAATTCTTTTTTCACTCCTCCTTTTAAACTTATGAGGAATTTTTATGATAAAAAATTAACTAGTATATATGTTTTAAACTCTAGTGCTGGAATTTTCAAAGAGGATTATTTAAGTTTTGAAATCATATGTAAGAAAAATACAAACACCGCTATACTCACACAAAGTTATGAAAAGGTATATGATACTAAAGATTCTTTTGCGAGTAAAAATATTGATTTTATTCTTGAAGAAAATGCAAGCTTTTTTTATATGCCAAAGCCACTTTTGCTTCAAGAAAATGCAAATTTTATACAAAATACAAAGATTAATCTAGCTTCTTTTTCAAGATTAGTTTATGTTGATTTTGTCATTTTTGGTAGAGTGGCTATGGATGAAAAATTTGCTTTTAAAAATTATGAGAGTTTAACTCAAATTTACAGAAATGATACTTTAATTTTAAATGATAAAATTAAAATCAATCCTTCTTATATGAAAGAAAATGAATTATTTTTTTTTGCAAATCATACGCATTATTTGAGTATTTATCTTTTTGGATATGATGAGTTTTATGAAGAATTAAAAGCTTCATTTGACGATATAAATCAACTTTTTTATGAGGGTTTGTGTATAAAAATTCTTAGTAATGAAAGTGAAAAATTACTTTTATTTCAAGATAAGCTTTTTAAATTTTGTCAAAATAAAATATAAAATATTGTGGTATTATAAAGTTTTAAAAACAAACTAAGGATTATAAATGCGATATGGTGAAAAAGAAATCAAAGAATTTAGTGTAGAAAATATGGAAGTTTGGCCAAATGATGCTAAAAATGATTATGTGATTAAAATCACTTTGCCTGAATTTATGTGTTGTTGTCCACGTAGTGGGTATCCTGATTTTGCTACGATTTACTTAGAATACATTCCAAATAAATTAGTAGTAGAACTTAAAGCAATTAAACTTTATATCAATACCTTTATGTATAGAAATGTTTCACATGAAGCAAGCATTAATGAAATTTATAATACTTTAAAAGAAAAACTTGATCCAAAATGGATAAAAGTAGTAGGCGATTTTAACCCTCGTGGTAATGTGCATACTGTGATTGAATGCAGATCCGATTTAGTAGTGCCACAAAATTAAGTTTTTATTAAAAATAAAAGGATATATTAAGTCTTATTTTAAAGGAGGAAAATATGAAATTAAAATTATTTAGTTTAGTAGCAAGCGTTGCTTTGGTTTCAAATTTAGCTTTAGCTGATGAAAATTCGGGTTTACTTTTAGGTATTGATGCAGGATGGTTCCATACTAAGGTAAAATCTGATCTTGATCATACTAAAAACAATAAAAAATTTAATGGTGATTTAGAAGGTGATGTTCCTGTTTTTGGTTTAAGAGTTGGTTATCGTTTTAGTGAAAACCATAGAATTTATGGTGCTTATAATTATTCAAGTGAATTTAGTGATGTAATCAATACCACAAGTTTTAAAATTGATGGAGAATTTACTACACATAAGTTTTTGCTTGGTTATGATTTTACTCCAAAAATATTTGAAAAAACAAGAGCAGTTTTAGGTGTATATGGCGGTTATGCAAGAACGGATATGACTTTAAAAACAAGTATATTATCATTATCTCAAGACTTTGATGGTTATACTTATGGGGCAAAAATCGGTGCTTTATATGAGTTAAATCAAGCAAATGAAATTGAGTTTGGTTTTAAAGCCGAGCAAACTCATTACAATACAAGAAATTTCAGCACTGCTAATTCATCAAACTTTTATGATCCTAAACAAACAAATTATGGTTTATATCTAGGATATACTTATAAATTCTAAGGAGAATATATGCCAAAAGATGCAAATGGAACTGAGCTTAATGCAGGTGATAGTGTAAGTGTTGTGAAAGATTTGAAAGTAAAAGGTGCAAGCACTACTTTAAAGCGTGGCACGACTATAAAAAACATTAAACTTACAAACAAAGACACCGAAATTGAAGCTAAGGTAGATAAATTTGGTGTGATTGTTTTAAAAACCGAATTTCTTAAAAAAATATAGTAAAAATTCCCAATCAATCTTGGGAATTTTCTTCTTGATAAACACAATGTTTAAAAATAAATTGATGTTCCTCAGGCAAGTTTTCAAATAAAGCATTGGCGAGTTGTCTTATCTCCCAAAGGGCTGATTTTGAGCTTCTTAGAGTAATAAAATTTTGCAAACTTCTTGCATTAATCGTTAAAGTTAATTCTGTTTTATAACTTTCTGGTAAGCAGTATTTTGCTATATCTAAACTAATGCTATTTTGCAAAATCAAACGCAGATTTTCTAAAGCTTTGATACTTGCATTATCTACCACTTCATTTCCGGTTAATACTAAGTATCTTTTAGCATTTTCAAAGTCATTTTCTTTAAATTCACTTTCATTTCTTAGTTCTTTTAAAGTATATCTTGTGCTTTTTACACTAGGACTAGTGTGGCGGTGTCTTGCAACTTCTTGTAAGCATGCTCTTGAAATACCTTGTATATAAAAAGTATAGTTTAAATGCTCTAAGGTTGAAGCATGTTTGAATTTATTTCCCACTCGATCGATTAATTCTTTGTCTTTCTCACCGCCACAATCGCCTTTGTCAAAACTTTGCCAACATGTTCTTGTTGCATGAGAGCATACAGAAAGTGGAGTATGATTTAATAATGTGATTTTCATCAAAAATTTCCTTCAAAAATAATTGAATTTTACACAAATGTTTATAAAAATAAAATTTTTTATTCGTTATAATTTCAAAAAAAGAAATTAAGGTTATTTTATGAAATTAAAACAAACTAAGTATATTTTTGTAACCGGTGGTGTTTTAAGCTCATTAGGAAAAGGTATAGCAGCAGCTTCTATAGCTACGATTTTAAAAAATTCAGGTTTAAAAGTAAGTATTTTAAAAGCAGATCCTTATATCAATGTTGATCCTGGTACGATGAGTCCTTTAGAGCATGGGGAAGTTTTTGTTACAGATGATGGAGCTGAGACAGATTTAGACTTAGGACATTATGAGAGATTTTTAAATGAAAGCTTATCTCAGGATAATAACTTCACAACAGGAAGAGTTTATCAAAGTGTTATAGAAAAAGAAAGAAGAGGAGATTACTTAGGAAAAACCATACAAGTAATCCCTCATATAGTTGATGAGATAAAAGATCGTATTAAAAAAGCCGGAGTTGATAAAGATATTTTAATCGTTGAAATAGGTGGCACAGTAGGAGATATAGAAGGCTTACCATTTTTAGAAGCTATTAGAGCTTTAAAGCTTGAAGTGGGTAAATACAATGCTATTAATATTCACTTAACTTTAGTGCCATTTATCAAAGCAGCAGGAGAACTTAAAACAAAACCAACTCAACATAGTGTGGGAGAATTACGCCGTATAGGTATAAGCCCTGATATGATTATTTGCAGAAGTGAAAAATCTTTAGATAGAGAGTTAAAAGACAAAATCGCAATTTCATGTGGGGTTGAAAAAAACTGTGTTATAGAAAGTGTGGACGCAGCTAGTATTTATCAAATTCCACTAAATTTTTTAAAACAAGATATTTTAAACTCTATTGCAAGTTTATTAGATCTTCAAAATTTAAAGCCAAATATGAATGAATGGGATTCTTTAGTAAAAAGGGTCATCGCTCCAAGTAATGAACTTAGCATCGCTTTTGTAGGAAAATATGTAGATTTAAAAGAAAGCTATAAAAGTTTAACAGAGGCCATTATCCATGCAGGTGCAGCACTTGATGCAAGAGTAAATTTAAAATGGATTGATAGTGAAAAATTAGAAAATACAAATGTTGAAGAAAGCTTTAAAGATGTAAGTGGGATTTTAGTAGCAGGTGGTTTTGGCTACCGTGGAGTAGAAGGAAAAATCAAAGCCATACAATATGCAAGAGAAAATAAAATTCCATTTTTAGGAATTTGTTTGGGTATGCAGCTTTCTTTAGTAGAATTTGCACGCAATGTTTTAAAACTTGAAGATGCAAATTCTCATGAGTTTAATCCAAATTGTAAAAATCCTATCATCTTTTTGATTGATGAATTTATTGACGCAAGTGGAGAAAAGCAAATTAGAACAAGTAAAACTCCACTTGGTGGAACTATGCGTCTTGGGGCTTATGAGTGTCATATCAAGCCAAATACACTTTTAAGCAAGGTTTATGATAATCAAAAAAGCGTAAAAGAACGCCACCGCCACCGCTATGAAGCTAATCCAAAATACAAAGAAATGTTTGAGAAAAATGGACTTATTATAAGCGGGGAGAATGAAGGTTTGGTTGAGGCTGTGGAGCTTAAAGATCATCCATTTTTCTTAGCAGTGCAGTTTCACCCTGAATTTACTTCACGCTTAGTTAGAGTTAATCCGGCTATTTTTTCTTTTATCAAGGCATCTTTAACAAATCATGCTAAATAAAGCTAAAATAAAAGAAATTTTACACCAGCGTTTTATCAACGATACACATGTAAAGCTTTGTGATTTACCTATGCCATCTTGTTTAAAAGATGTCTATAAGGGTGCTTTGCGTATCAAAGAAGCGATTGAAAAAAATCAAAAGCTTGCTATTGTTGGGGATTATGATGTAGATGGGGTGATTTCTTGTGTGATTTTATCTGAATTTTTTGATGATATTGGATATGACTATGTAGTAAAAATTCCAAATCGTTTTAAAGATGGATATGGTCTAAATGAGGAAATCATCAATGAACTTGATGGGGTAGATTTAATCATCACTGTAGATAATGGTATAGCAGCATTTGATGCAGCAGAGCTTTGTTTGCAAAAAGGAATTGATTTAATCATTACCGATCATCATATGCCTCCAGCTACTTTACCAAAAGCTTATGCGATCATTAATCCTAAGCAACAAGATTGTGAATTTCCTGATATTGAAATTTGTGGTGCTCAAGTGGCTTGGTATTTAGTCGCTGCGATAAAAGAAGTGTGTAAGATTAATTACAATATGTGTAAATTTATAGAGCTTTTATCAATTGCAATTATCGCAGATATGATGGAGCTTAGAGATTTAAACAGAGCCTTAGTTAGAAAAGGTATAGAGTGTATTAATGATTCAAAACGAGTAGCATTTAAAGCGATTAAGCAGTATTTTGGTAAGGGTAAATTTGAACTTGATAATATTAGCTTTTTAATCGCACCTTTGATTAATAGTGCAGGTAGAATGGATGATGCGATTATTTCTTATAAATTTTTACATTCTAAAAATATCGATGAAGTTATGGGGTATTTAGAACAAATCATTGCTTATAATAATAGCCGTAAAGATGAAGAACGTGAGCTTTTTAAGCAGTGTTTAGAACAAGTTGATGAAAATGATCCTGTGATTATTGTCAATGGTCAAAACTGGCATGAGGGTGTTTTGGGTATAGTTGCAAGTCGTTTAGCAAAGCATTTTAACAAACCTGCCTTTGTTTTTTCAGAATGTGAGCAAAAGGCTAAAGCTAGCGTTAGAAGTGTAGGTAGGATAGATATTTTAAATATTATAGAGCAAGTTAAAGACTTTGTTTTAAGCTATGGTGGGCATAAAGGTGCAGCCGGAGTTTTGGTAGAGCTTGAAAAATTTGGTGTTTTTAAAAGTAAGCTTTATGAAATTTGTCAAAATATCCCTAAAGATGATTTTTATAATGCTGATGAGGTTTTGGGTAGTATTGACCCAAATGAAGTTGATTTTGAACTTTTAGAGATATTAGAATTTTTTGAACCTTTTGGACATAAAAACCCAAGACCTTATTTTAAATTTGATAAGCTTTTTGTGAAAAATAAAAGAAGACTTGGTAAAGATGAAAATCATATAAAACTTATTCTAACACAAGGAAATAAGACTTTAGAAGCTTTATTTTTTAACTTTGACTATGAACCAGAAATTGGGGAAAATATCAATTTTATAGCTAGTGTTTCCAAAAATAATTTTAGAGGATTAATCACGCCTCAACTTACTATCAAAGAAATTCTTAGATAATTTATTAACTTATTCACATATTTTTTATTTATAAATTTGCTATAGCATAAGTAATATAAAGGAGTAAAATGTTAAAAAGGATTTTATTATTAGTAGTATTTTTTAATTTTACTTTTGCCTTTGATACCAAAATTTTTATAGGTGATACTTATATACCTGAAAATTTTTATAAGTATGACAAAGACTTTAAAGCTGCAGCTAGAAAATACAACATACCTATGACTTTACTTAAGGCTATAGCTTTAACAGAAAATGCTGCATATAAGCATAATATCATCGGTAAAAATAAAAATCAAACAAGAGATTATGGTTTAATGCAAATTAATAGTGTTCACTTAAAACGCTATAAAATTGCTGAAAAAGAGATTGTAAAATCTAGTGTAAATATCGACACAGCAGCAAGATTGCTTCATGAGATTATACAAAAGCATGGTTTTAGTTGGAATGCCATTGGAAGATACCATTCAGCAAATGATAAATATAAAAATATTTGGCTTGATAAAGTAATGAAAAATTTAGTTGCTATAGTCTTAAAAGATAGCAAAGATCTTTTTGTAATGGAAAAATTTAGAGCTTTTAAACTCGCTTCTCTTTTGATAAATGTAGATAAAGAACAATACAGAGTTTTGCTAGCAAGTAATAATTAAAACAAGAAATTATAAATTTTCTTGTTTTAAAGCTTCTGCTTGATAATAAGCAATTAATGGCTCGATGATTTCATCAAAAAGCCCGCCTTCTAAAATCGCATCAAGTCTATATAAAGTAAGATTTATTCTATGATCACTAATTCTATTTTGAGGGAAATTATAAGTGCGTATGCGCTCACTTCTATCGCCACTTCCAACTTGTGATTTTCTTGCCTCGCTTTCTTTAGCTAAGCGTTCTTGTTCTTGCATTTCAAAAAGTCTTGCTTTTAAGACTTTCATGGCGCTTTCTTTGTTTTTATGTTGGCTTTTACCATCTTGATTTACTACAACTATACCTGTTGGAATGTGAGTGATTCTTACAGCACTATCTGTGGTATTTACGCTTTGTCCACCATGACCGCTACTACGCATTACATCGATTTTTAAGTCATTTGGATTGATTTGAATTTCAACATCATCAACTTCAGGCATAATAGCCACTGTAATAGCTGAAGTATGAATTCTACCTTGAGATTCTGTTTCAGGCACTCTTTGAACCCTATGCGTACCACCTTCGTATTTTAGCCTTGAATAAGCTCCATTTCCTTTAATAAGAATGATGATTTCTTTAAATCCCCCTACGCTACCTTCGCTTGAGCTTACGATTTCGTATTTGTAGTCACGATTTTCAGCATAGCGTATATAAGCTTTTACTAAGTCCCCAACAAATAAAGAAGCTTCATCACCACCCGTTCCTGCACGAATTTCTAAAAATATGTTTTTATCATCGTTTGGATCTTTAGGCAATAAAAGAATTTTTAATTCTTCTTCAAGCTGTGGCTTTGAAACTTCGAGATTTTTAAGTTCTTCTTTTGCAAGCTCCCCTAGTTCAGGATCAGATAAAAGAAGTTTATTCTCTTCTATATCATCTAAGGTTTTGAGATATTCTTTTGCTTTTTCTACTATAGGTTCTAAATTTTTTTGCTCTTTAGATAGAGCTGTCATTTTAGAAATATCATTAGAGATATTAACATCGCTAAGAAGAGTATTTAACTCATCAAAGCGTGCTAAAAAAGGTTTGAGTTTATCAGCTAACATTAAATTATGCTAATTTATTTACCAATAATGCTAATCTACTCACACGGCGTGAAGCAGTTTGTTTTTTCAAAAATCCACGACTTACCATAGCGTGAATGCTTTTATTAGCTACTTTTAATGCATTTTGTGCAGCTTCTTTATCGTTATTTGCTGCTGCTTCGCGAACCGCTTTTGTAATGTTTTTTAATCTTGTTCTATAAAATCTATTTCTTTCAGTTCTTTTGATAGTTTGTCTTGCTCTTTTTTCAGCAGATTTATGGTTTGCCATAATTTTCCTTTTTTATATAAATTAAATTGCTAATTATACAAAATTAAAATTAAATTTTAATTAATTTAAGTATTTTTAAAGTATTAATTTAATACCTAATATCATTTGTTTTTAAAAAATCACGTAGTTTTTCATACTCGCCATTTTCTAAATAACGATATTTTCCTGCTTTTAACATACCAAGATCTAATGCTCCAAAAGCTACTCTTTTAAGATCCATCACTTCTAAGTCAAAATGCCCAAAAAAGCGTCTTAGCTCTCTATTTTTACCTTCATTAATGATTACTTTTAGCTTCGTATAGCCACCGCTTGAGCCAAAAATTTCAAAGCCTAAAAATGGAGCAAAACTCATTGAGGTTATTTTAGTTTTAGCGTGAGCCCCTTTTTTTTCATTTTGAATCTCTAAGCCATTTTGCATAGCTTCGATAACATTTTTATCTATATTACCTTTTACTTTTAAGTAATATTCTCTTTCTAAATCACTATGCATAAGCGCATCTGCTATCACAGGCGAATCAGTTAATAAAAGCAATCCCTCGCTTGCAAAGTCAAGCCTTCCTACACTAAGCCAAGTGCTAAATTGTTTTGGCAGGGTATGATAGATGGTTTTTCTACCTCTATCATCTTTTTTACTAACTATTTCACCTTTTTGTTTATGATAAATGATGACTGAAAATTGTGTTTTCTTATGAAGCTTTTTACCATTGATAAAAACCTTATCCTCAGCATTTACACTATCACTTAGCAAGGCTGTTTTTTTATTGATTTTTACTAAGCCTTGCTTGATTAGCTCATCAGCCTCACGGCGAGAATATTTGCTATTGTGTGAGATGAATTTATTAATTCTCATAATTTTGCTTTACATCACAAAAATAGTTGGTACTATGGTTGGATATTTTTTAATTTTTCTAAAAATATGCTTTCTTAGTACTTGTCTAATTTGAGCTTCTAAAACTTTTGGATTATCTAAAATTTCATCTTTTACATTTGGGAAAAATTGACTTAAAACATCACTCATTTCTTTTGAAAATGCTCCATCTTGTTTATCAGCTACCAAGCCATAACTAAATACTCTTGGTTTATTAATTAGTGTTTTACTTGCTTTATCAAGCTGGGCGATGATGACAACTATACCGCTATCTGCTAGTTTTTGTCTATCAATTACCACATCATCTGCAATTTGTTTGTTGATTTGATTATCTACAAAGACTTTTCCTGTTTTAACTGTTTTTACGCGTTTGATGTATTTTTGGCAAAGCTCTACTTGATCCCCATCACTCATTAAGTAGATGTTTCTTTCAGGTATGCCACATTTTAGAGCGGTTTCTTTGTGTTTATTGATATGATTATACTCTCCATGCACTGGTAAGAAAAATTTAGGTTTTACTAAAGTTAGCATGAGTTTTTGTTCTTCTATACTAGCATGTCCGCTTACATGAATTTCACTAAATTCTTGATAAGCTACTTTAGCTCCTGCTTTTAAAAGAAAATCAAGCACAGCAGAAACATTTGCTTCATTACCTGGTATTGCTTTAGCTGAAATGATAACTTGATCGCTAGGTTTGATTTTGATAAATTTATGCTCATCAGTTGCCATTCTATATAAAGCACTCATGGTCTCGCCTTGACTTCCTGTAGTGACAATTAGCACTTCGTTGTCTTTGTATTTGCTTACTTCATCAGCGTCAATGAAAATTTTCCTATCAAGTTTGATATAGCCAAGTTCCATAGTAGTATAGAGATTTCTTTCCATAGAACGCCCTATAACACACACTTTTCTGCCGTATTTTAAACCATAACTAATAGCTTGATATACGCGGTGGATATTAGAGCTAAAGGTGCTCATGATTACCCTGCCTTTAGTTTTGGCAAAAATTTGATCAAAAGTAGGTCCTACGGAGCTTTCACTTTTTGTATAACCTTCTTTATATGAGTTTGTGCTATCACTTAAAAGACAAAGCACACCTTCTTCGCCATATTGAGCTAAACGACTTAAATCCGTTGGATAACCATCAATTGGTGTTTGATCTATTTTAAAATCGCCAGTGTGTATGATGGTTCCTGCTTTAGTTTTAATGGCTAAAGCACAAGCATCGATGATAGAGTGGGTTATGTGAATCCATTCTAAATTAAATTCACCTATTTCATAAATTTGTCTTTTTGTTATAGGTCTAAACCATTTACGCTCAGCCTTTAAACCATGCTCTTCAAATTTATTTGAAATCATACCTAGCGCCAAAGGTGTTGCGTAGATAGGAAATTGAAATTCTTTGAAAAAATACGGCACAGCACCGATGTGATCTTCATGAGCATGAGTGATGATGATAGCACGAATTTTGTTTTTAATCTTTCTTACATAGTCAAAATCAGGTATGATAATATCTACTCCATGCATGGTTCCATCTGGAAAACTCATACCTATATCAACGATAATTGCATCGTTGTTAGTTTCAAAAACAGTGATATTTCCACCGATTTCTCCAAGCCCACCCAAAGGCGTAATACGAATTTTATGTTCGCTTGAGTTGTTGTGTTTTAAAGGGTGAAGTCTTAGCTCGTGCATGATTTTATTAGCTTCTATGCTTTTGGCAAGTTCTATTTGCCATTCTTCATTACCACTTAATTTAGATGGTAAATTTCTATTTTTTTTCTTTTTCTTTTTTTCTTCGCTAACTTCAGTCTGAGTATTTTCTATTTTTGTTCCGTTTTTAATTTCACTATTTTGTTCTTGATTTTGTGAATCTTTTTTTCTTTTGTTTTTGAATTTATTAAATCTTTTAGCTTTATTTTGTTCTTGAGTTTTGTTTTCTTCGCTCATAGTCATCCTTTAAATAGTCATAAATTTTAAGGTATGAATCAACGCTAATTTCATGAGCTCTTGAGGTAGAAGAGATGTCTAGTGCTTCAAATGCTTTTAGAATTTTTTCTTTTTTATTTTTAAAATTGGATAAGAGTTGTTTTCTAGGATTTTGAAAACAAGCTCTAAGAAATTCTTTAAAAGCTTCTATATTTTCACATTTTTGCTGATAATGAGTAGTTTTTATTAACTTCATTACAGCTGAAGTAACTTTTGGTGGAGGATTAAAGCTTTGTGGTTGTATATCAAAAAGCATTTGTCTTTGGCATATCAATGCACAAAGCACCCCTAAAGCCGAAAAATTACTTTCTTTTTCATTTGCACAAAATTTCTGTGCCACTTCTTTTTGCACCATTACTATAAGCCCAAGGCAATTTTGATCTTCTAGGGCTTTTAAAATCAAATTTGTAGCAATATAATATGGTAAATTTGCTACCAAAAAGTACTCTTTATCGCTTAAACTTCCTTGATCAAAAGCATCGCTTGCATTTTGATGGATAAGCTCAAAATTTCCACCTTCAATCTCATTTTGAAATTTTTTATTTAAAATAGGAATCAAATCTTTATCAATCTCATAAGCTCTAATATGAGCTTGTGGGATTTTCAAAAGTTCTTGCGTTAAATCACCTAAGCCAGGCCCAATCTCAACTATATTTTTAGTATCTTTGGGTATGGCTTGGATGATTTTATCTACCACGCTTTTATCACATAAAAAATTTTGTCCAAAATGTTTTTTTGCTTTTATCATAAATTTATTTTATCTAAAAAATATTAATTATAGCATTATTTTAAGCGCTAATTAGATAAAATTTGAATTATTTTTTATAAAGGTTAATTTTTGAAAAATCTTATAGTATGTGCAGGAGGAAATGAGGATTTTAAATTTGCACAAAGTATAGGCATAGGTTTAGTTAATTCTGCTTTTTCTCTAGGTAAAATTTTAAGTCAAGCAAAAGTAGATAGAGTGATTTTTATAGGTACATGTGGAATTTACCAAGAAGGAAAAATTTTAGACATTTATGAAAGTTCTAATGCTGCAAATTTAGAATACGCAGATTTATTTGATAGTTTCTATACACCTATATCTAATGAGATTAGATTAAATGTTTCACATGAAACTATGATTAATTCTTCAAATTATATTTGTAAAGATGAAAATATCGCCCAAGAATTTTTTAAAAAAGGCGTACATATAGAAAATATGGAAGCATATGCAGTGCTTTCTTGTGCAAAAATGCAAGGTATAGAAGGAATTTGTTATTTATGTGCGACAAATTTTTGTAATGAATTTGCACATGAGGATTTTTTAAAAAACCATCAAAAAGCAAAAGAATTATTAAAAGAATTTTTGTTAGATAAAAAACTTATATAGGAAAAAAATTGAGTGAATTAAAAAATATATTAGATTTTACTAAAGAAGAATTAGAAAATTTAGTTCAGCCAAAATTTAGAGCAAAGCAAATTTTTGAATGGATATATAAAAAATATGCAGATGATTTTTTACAAATGTCATCTTTGCCAAAAGACTTTAGAGCGCATTTGCAAGAAAATTTTCATTTTTCACCTTTAAAATGTGTGAAAGATGAAAAAAGCAAAGATGGGAGTATTAAATATCTTTTTGAACTTCTAGATGGTAAAAAGATAGAAGCTGTTTTGCTACCAATGAAAGAAGAACTTTTAGATGAAGATGGCAAAATCATCAAACATGCAAGATATACTATTTGTGTTTCCTCTCAAGTGGGTTGTAAAAGTGGTTGTAGTTTTTGTCTTACTGCTAAAGGTGGTTTAAAAAGAAATTTAAGCGCAGGGGAAATAGTAGGACAAATTTTATGGATTAAAAAACATAACAATATACCTTATGAAAGAAGGGTTAATATAGTCTATATGGGTATGGGAGAACCTTTGGATAATCTTAAAAATGTTTCTAAGGCAGTTAAAATTTTAGCAGATAATGATGCTTTGGCAATAAGCCCTAGAAGACAAACTATAAGTACAAGTGGTTTAGCAAAGCAAATTAAAGAGCTTGGAGAAATGAATTTAGGTGTACTTTTGGCTATTTCACTCCATGCGGTTAATGATGAACTTAGAAGTGAATTAATGCCTATTAATAAAGCTTATAATATAGCAAGCATTATGGAAGCAGTGAGAAATTTTCCTATAGATCAGCGTAAAAGAGTAATGTTTGAGTACCTTTTAATCGATGGTATAAATGATAAAATAGAACATGCCAAAGAACTAGTCAAACTTTTAAATGGTATAAAAGCTAAAGTAAATTTAATACTTTTTAATCCACACGAAGGAAGTTTATATAAAAGACCAAGTGTTGAAAATGCGGTTAAATTTCAAGATTATTTAAGTGCCAAAGGTGTTACTTGTACGATAAGAGAAAGTAAAGGACTTGATATTTCAGCTGCATGCGGACAGCTTAAAGAAAGGCAGAGTAAACAATGACTTTTTTAGATATAGCACAGCTTATTTTTATAAGCATAGTGGTGATCATAGGGCTTGGTGGGATTATTTATGTATTAAAAAATGAAGGGAAAAATAATGATAGATAAAAAACAATTGTTAGAAAATCAATTATTTCAAAATAGATATATAAAGCCAAATATTTCTTGGTATTTCTCTCATTTAAATGGTAAAAGAGGATTTGCTAGAATTTTTAAAGTTCCTTATGCTACTTTGATGAAAAAATTTTATTTAAAAAATACTTCGAAAAGAGGGTTTTAGAAGGTAAGGTGGATATTCCTTATTTAGAATTAGTTTTAACTACAAGATGTACTTTGCGTTGTGAATCATGTAATAATTTAATGCAGTATTTTTCACCATCAAATCAATATACTTGTACTTTAGAGGGTATTATAGAATCATTAGATCTACTTTTATCTAAGGTAGATTCTATTGCAAGAGTTAGAATTATAGGTGGAGAGCCTTTGTTATTTAAATATTTACCACAATTGATTGATTATTTAGATACTCAAAAGAAAATACTAACTTTTTCTTTAGTTACCAATGCAACCATTGATTTTAAAGATGAATTGATGAAAAAGTTAAAAAATCTAATAAGATTAGAAAAATTACGATTTCAGACTACAAAAGATCGCCAAATTTAAAAATTCCACTAAAACAAGAAAACATTTTAAGAAAATTAAAAGAAAATAAAATTCCATTTTCTATGGACTTTAGTGGCGAAAATTCTACTTGGAGTGATCCTGAAAAAATTTATAAACGCGGTAGAAGTAAAGAAGATATAATCAAAAATTATCGTAATTGTCAAATGCCATGCGTAAGTTTGATGACATCTGAGGGCTTAGAAAATAAACAATTAGCACCTAAAGGAGCTATTTTTGTTTGCCCTATATCAAGTTCTTTATCACGTTTAAAAGGACTTGAAGAATTTAATGGCGATTTTTTAAATTTAGAGGATTCTAAAGAAAGATTTTTTGAATTTTATTCTCAAGATTTTTATAAATCTTGTGATTATTGTAGAGATTATGGTAAGCCAGCTAAGCAAATTGCAGTTGCAATCCAAACTGATAAGGTTTTAAAATTAGAAAAAGATTAAGATAAATTTTTCAAAAACTCATCTTTTATATCTTTTTGAGATTGTATCAAAAATTTTTGATTTTTATATGTAAATTCTAAGCTAAAAGAATGCAAAAGCAATCTTTTAGCACCTGTGATGAGAACTCTTTCGATATCGCTCATTTTTCCATCTAATATTTGCTCTATTTGTGTTTTTTCTAAACCATATAAAGGTTCACCTAAAATTTTATGTTTCACATGAAACAAATGTAGTCTTATTTGGTGTTGTCTACCTGTTAGAGGCTTAGCTAAAACTAAACTGGCATCTAAATTTTTAAAATATTCTAAAGCATAAAATTGCGTTAAAGCTTCTTTGCCATTTTCACAAATATGCATCCTAGTTTTTATTGCATCATAGTCTTTAGCTAAATCCAAGCTTTTATCTACTATAAATTCTTTTTCAGTTTTTCCTTTTACTAGTGCAAGATAGCTTTTTTGAACTAATCTTTTTTCAAACATAGTTTTTAACTCAATTTGTGCATTTTTATGTTTTGCTATGAGTAAAAGTCCGCTTGTTTCTTTATCTAATCTATGAGCTACGCAAGCTTTTTCACCCCATAAATGCCAAATTTCATCACAAAGACTATAAGCACAATTGCGTCCATTAGGATGAGTTAGCACCCCGCTTGGTTTTTCTACTACAGCAAAATCTTCATTTTCATAAACTATTTCTAATCCTTTGGGATTATTTTCATATACGATTAATTCCACTAAGCCATCTAAAAATTTGTTTTTTTCTTCTACTAAAATTCCATTACAAAATAGTCTTTTTTTATCAATGAGTTTTTGTGCTTCACGCATAGAAATTTTTAACTCATCCATAAGCAGTCTAAATGCCTTTTTTCCATTATTTGATAGTTTCTTTTTTATATATGCCATTTAATAACTTTCTTAGGTAATTTATAATAAAATTCAAGCTATTTTTTCATAAAAAATTATATAAAAAAAGGTCTTGAAAATGGTTGAAAGATATAGTAGAGAAATCATGGCTAAAAAATGGGACATGCAAGCAAAATATGATGCATGGTTAAAAGTAGAATTAGCTGCTGTGAAAGCGTGGAATAAACTTGGTCTTATTAAAGATGATGATTGTGAAAAAATTATAAAAAATGCAAAATTTGATATAGCAAGAATAGATGAGATAGAAAAAACTACCAAACACGATGTTATCGCTTTTTTAACTAGTGTAAGTGAAAGCTTGGGCGAGGAAAGTCGTTTTGTGCATTATGCAATGACAAGTTCAGATTGTATTGACACTGCAGTTGCTTTGCAGATTAAAGATAGTTTAGAACTAATCTTGCAAGATTTAGATCAAGTTTTAGCAGCGATTAAAACAAGAGCGTATGAGCATAAAAACACCTTAATGGTAGGAAGAAGTCATGGAATTCATGGGGAGCCTATAACTTTTGGTTTGGTTTTGGCTATTTGGTATGATTCGCTAGTTCATGCAAAAGATTTAATCATTCATACAAAAGAAGTGATTAGCTATGGAAAAATTAGCGGTGCTATGGGGAATTTTGCTCATGCTCCGCTTGAATTTGAAGAAGAAGTTTGTAAAAACTTAGATCTTAAGCCAGCACCAGTTTCAAACCAAGTTATACAAAGAGATCGTTATGCACAAGTTATCTCAGCTTTAGCTATTTTAGCTTCAAGTTGTGAGCAAATTGCTGTTGCTATCCGCCATTTTCAAAGAACAGAAGTATATGAAGCTGAAGAATATTTTTCTCAAGGACAAAAAGGAAGTTCAGCTATGCCTCATAAAAGAAATCCTGTTTTAAGTGAAAATATCACCGGTCTTTGCAGGATGATAAGAGCTTATGTAACACCTGCTTTGGAAAATGTAGCATTGTGGCATGAAAGAGATATATCACATTCTAGTGTAGAAAGATTTGTATTACCTGATGCTTTTATCACGACTGATTTTATGCTTTCAAGATTATGTGGTGTGATAGAAAAGCTTTTGGTATATCCAGAAAATATGATGAAAAATTTAAACTTAACCGGGGGACTTGTATTTTCTCAAAGAGTGTTGCTTGAGCTTCCATTTAAAGGTATAAGCAGAGAAGAAGCTTATAAAATCGTTCAAAGAAATGCTATGAAAGTTTGGGCTGATTTGCAAAATGGTAAGCCTGCTTTAAATGAAAAAGGCGAGAGTTTGTTTTTGCTAGCTTTATTAGCTGATGAGGATTTGAAAAAATCTTTAAGTGAAGCAGATATTAGAAATTGCTTTGACTATAACTACTATACAAAAAATGTAGATAAAATTTTTGCAAGAACTTTTAAATAATAAACTAGGGGTTGTGAGTGAAAGTATTAAAAAGAAATGGAAGAACTGAAGAGTTAGATGTTTCTAAAATTAAAAAATATACCACTGATGCGGTGGCAAATTTAGAAAATGTTAGCCAAAGTGAGCTTGAAGTAGATGCAAAAATTCAATTTCGTGATGGTATAACAACAGAAGAAATCCAACAAACTCTTATAAAAACAGCAGTAGATAAAATAGATATTGATAGACCTAATTGGACCTTTGTTGCTGCAAGATTATTTTTATATGATTTATATAAAAAAGTAAGTGGTTATAATGGATATAAACATTTAAGAGAATATCTTGAAAAAGGTGAAAAAGAAGGTAGGATTTTAATTGGCTTAAAAGAAAAATATGATTTAGATGATCTTAATGCTTATATCAAGCCAGAACGTGATTTGCAATTTACTTATCTTGGTATAAAAACTTTATATGATAGATATTTGATTAAAGATTCTAAAGGTATGCCTATAGAATTACCACAGCAAATGTTTATGGCTATTGCAATGTTTTTAGCACAAAATGAGCTAGACTCTCAAACTTGGGCTAAGAAATTTTATGATTTGATCTCAACTTTTGAAGTAATGCTTGCAACTCCAACCCTTTCAAATGCAAGAACTACAAGACACCAATTAAGCTCATGTTATATAGGAAGCACGCCTGATAATATAGAAGGAATTTTTGATTCTTATCAAGAAATGGCGCTTTTATCTAAATTTGGCGGTGGTATAGGCTGGGATTGGTCTAAGGTGCGCGCTATGGGTGGAAGCATAGATGGGCATAAAAATGCAGCAGGTGGGATCATACCATTTTTAAAAATCACTAATGATATAGCAGTTGCTGTTGATCAACTTGGTACTAGAAAAGGTGCAATTGCGGTTTATATTGAACCTTGGCATATGGATATTAATGACTTTTTAGATTTGCGTAAAAATTCAGGTGAAGAAAGAAGAAGAGCACATGAACTTTTCCCTGCTTTGTGGATTAATGATTTGTTCATGAAAAGAGTAAGAGCAAATGATAAATGGACGCTTTTTGATCCTGCTGATACAGCAAGTTTATGCGATTTATACGGTGAAGAATTTGAGAAAAAATACGAAGAATTTGAAAAAGATGAAAGCATAGCTAAAGAAATTATAGATGCAAAAGAGCTTTGGAAAAAAATACTTTTATCTTATTTTGAAACAGGTATGCCATTTTTATGTTTTAAAGATAGTGCAAATAAAACAAATCCAAATTCCCACGCAGGAATTATAAGAAGTTCAAATTTATGTACAGAAATTTTTCAAAATACAGATCCAAATTATTATCAAATCAAAATCGTATTTGATGATAAAACAGAGCTTCATTTAGATGAGGATGAAGAACTTACAATAGATGGAGGGTATAAAAAGCTTGCTAAAAAAGTTTCTACTTTAGATAGTATTAATGGTAAAAAAGTCTATATAGTAGAAAAATACAAAAACGAAGGAAAAACCGCAGTTTGTAATCTAGCAAGTATAAATTTAAGTAAAATCAATACTAAAGAAGACATTCAAAGAGTAGTGCCAACAGCGATAAGAATGCTTGATAATGTGATTGATTTAAATTTTTATCCTCATGTAAAGGTTAAAAATACCAACCTAAAATCACGCGCTATAGGACTTGGTGTAATGGGTGAAGCGCAAATGGTGGCTGAAGCTCAAATTTATTGGGGTTCTAATGAGCATTTTGAAAAAATTGATCGTATTATGGAGATGATTAGCTATGAGGCGATTTTAGCTAGCTCAAATTTAGCTTTAGAAAAAGGAAGTTATCCTGACTTTGAAGGATCAAACTGGAGTAAAGGTATAGTGCCAATTGATGTAGCAAACGAAAATGCTAAAAAACTTACCGCAAGTGAAGGTTTGTTTGATCAAAGCGAGTGTGATTGGGAAAAATTAAGAGAAAAACTAAAAAGAGATGGTATAAGAAATGGCTATTTAATGGCTATAGCACCAACTTCTTCTATTTCTATTTTAGTGGGTACTACTCAAACAATTGAGCCTGTATATAAAAGAAAATGGTTTGAGCAAAACTTAAGCGGTATGATACCAACTGTGGTGCCAAATCTAAGTGCTAATACTTGGCAGTATTACACTCCTGCTTATGAGCTTGATCAAAAAATCTTAGTAAAAGCAGCAGCGATTCGTGGTAAATGGATTGATCAAGGTCAATCATTAAATATCTTTGTTTCTTTAGATAAAGCAAGCGGTGGATATTTAAATGAAATTTATCAACTTGCTTGGGAATTAGGTGTTAAATCAACTTATTATCTAAGAAGCGAAAGTCCTGATAGTCAAAAAGTAAATGATGATGTAGTTGATAGAACTATAGAATGTGAAGGTTGTCAATAAAAATGGAGAAGCAAAATGCATACAAAAAACTCACTACCGGAGCTTACGCTTAGGGGTATAATACTAGGAAGTATTTTAACGATTATTTTTACCGCCTCAAATGTATATTTGGGGCTCAAAGTTGGTCTTACTTTTTCTACTTCTATTCCTGCTGTTGTGATCGCGATGGCTGTTTTAAAAATCTTTAAAGACTCTAATATTTTAGAAAATAATATGGTTCAAACTCAAGTTTCAGCTGCAGGTACGCTTTCGGCTGTGATTTTTGTTATACCAGGTCTTTTTATGTGTGGATATTGGTTTGAATTTCCACTTTGGCTTACTTTTATGCTCTGTCTTTGTGGGGGTGGATTAGGCGTGCTTTTTACCATACCTTTGCGTAGAGCTATGGTGGTAGAGAGTAAATTAGCTTATCCTGAAGGAAGAGCTGCTGCTGAAATTTTAAAAGTAGCTAATAAAGATCAAGCTGATAAAAAAGGAAAAGTGGGCTTAAAAGAAATCACACTTGGCGTGGCTTTTGCTTCTGTGATAAGTCTTTTTTCAAGCGGTTTTAAACTACTTTCAAGTGGAAGCAGTTTTGCATTCATTTGGCAAAAAATGACTTTTGGCTTTTCTATGGGTTATTCAGTGGCACTTTTGGGTGCTGGATACTTAGTAGGTATAGCCGGAGGTGTTGCATTACTTGCGGGTATGGTGCTTGCTTGGATGGTTTTTGTGCCATATTTTTCTGCTAAAGAAAGTTTTGACGCGAGTTTAAGCGCGCTTGATATAGCTAATCAAATTTGGGCTCAAAAGGTGCGTTTAATAGGTACAGGAGCTATTGCTATAGCAGCATTATGGACTTTAATAGAGCTTGCAAAGCCTGTTTATGATGGCATGAAAAATATGCTTAAGAAAACCTCATTAAACCCCTCACAAGATCCTAAAGATATGGATTTATCTTTAAAAGCTATGCTAGGTTTATTTGTGCTTATGTGTATAGGTTTGTTTATTTCATTTTATGCTTTTGTGGCTGATTCAAATTTAGCAAGTGGTTATCAAATTCTTTTTGCTTTGGTAGGAACTTTAGTAGCTATTTTCATAGGCTTTTTTGTAGCTTCTGCTTGTGGATATATGGCAGGTTTGGTGGGTTCATCATCTTCTCCTATTTCGGGTATAGGACTTATTGGGATTATGATTTCTTCTTTGATTGTTTTGCTTTTGGGTTATCAAGTAGATTTATTTAGCGATCCTTTGATGTCTAAATTTGCTATTGCTTTTGCTATATTTACTACTAGTGTTATTTTGGCAACTGCTGCTATTTCTAATGATAATTTACAAGATTTAAAAACTGGCTATTTAGTAGGTGCAACTCCTTGGAAACAGCAAGTTTCTTTGATTATAGGTTGCGTATTTGGAGCTTTAGCTATAGCCCCTGTTTTAAATTTATTATACCAAGCTTATGGTTTTGTGGGTGCAATGCCAAGAGAGGGAATGAATGAGGCAAATGCACTTGCTGCACCACAAGCAAATTTAATGAGTACTATAGCACAAGGCATTTTTAATGCTAACATTGATTGGAGTTATATTATAGCGGGAGCTTTTGTGGGTATTGGTATAATCATCATCGATCGTTTATTAAGAAAGAAAAATATGTCTTTGCCACCTTTAGCTGTGGGTATAGGTATATATTTACCACCTGCTGTTAATATGCCTTTATTTGTAGGTGGCTTATTGGCATATTTAATCAAAAAGCGTTTAGAGCAAAGATATGCTAAAAATGCTCATAAAAAAGAAATCATTCAAGAGCATGAGCAAAAAGGAACCTTATTTGCCTCTGGTTTGATAGTAGGTGAGAGTTTGTTTGGAGTGTTAATAGCTGGTTTAACTGTGCTTTCTATTAGTAGAGGTGGGGCTGAAGATCCACTTGCTATTGCAACTTCATTTAAAGACGATGGGATTATAGGTTTTGTAGTTTTTGTAGCGATTATGCTAATTTTTGCAAGAAGAGTACTTAAAAAATGAATTTAGATTATTATTATGCTTTGATTTTAGGAATTATCGAGGGTTTAACAGAATTTTTACCTGTTTCATCTACAGGGCATATGATCTTGGGTGCTGAAATTTTAGGTTTAAATATAGATGATTTTTGGAGAAGTTTTTTCATCATCATTCAGCTTGGTTCTATACTAGCGGTGATTTTTATTTTCAAAGATAAACTAACTCAAAAACTTGATATTTGGTTAAAACTTGCTGTGGGCTTTTTGCCCGCAGGTGGAGTAGGTTTTATAGCATATAAGTTTTTAAAAGAAATATTTAATGGCTATACTGTGGCTACTATGTTAATCATTGGTGGGATTATTTTTATCATTATAGAACTTAAACATAGAAAAAAAGACTACACAATCCACTCTTTAGATGAGGTAAGTTATAAGCAAGCTTTTTTGATAGGTTTAACCCAAGCTCTTGCTATCATACCAGGTACTTCAAGAAGTGGAGCAAGTATCATAGGTGGCTTATTGCTTGGGCTTGATCGCAAAGTGGCTTCTGAATTTTCATTTTTGCTTGCAATTCCTACTATGATTATCGCAACAGCTTATAGCATTTATAAAGAACCACAGGTTTTAAGCAATATGAATAATTTCATTCCTTTAGCCATAGGTTTTATAACAGCTTTTGTAGTGGCTTTTGTGGTAATAAAAATATTTTTAAAATTAATCAGCAAGATAAACTTCATACCTTTTGGAATTTATAGGATAATTTTAGGTTTTGTATTTTTATACCTTTTTATGAGTGGTGCTTTAGATATATCAAGAACGGGTGTTTGAAATATAAAAATATCCTTTATTTAAAAAAAGTTTAAGTTTTTCATAGCTAAAATTAGTCTTATATTTTAATTTAAGCTCACAAGGTTAGTGAGTGTTAAGGGTAGAAATGACAAAAGATATAATTGCATATGCAAATAATGAAACTTTGGTAGATACTCAAAGTTTTAACAATGATACAAATTTAACTCCGATTTATTTTGATAACTCTAAAGAAAGTTTAGAAGTTATCCGCCACTCTTGTGCGCATTTAATGGCTCAAGCGATTAAAAGTTTATATCCAGAGGCTAAATTTTTCGTAGGGCCTGTGATAGAAGATGGGTTTTATTATGATTTTAGAGTTGATAGTAAGATTTCAGAAGAAGACTTAAGCAAGATCGAAAAGAAAATGAAAGAACTAGCAGAAGCAAAGCTAGACATCACAAAATACGAACTCTCAAAGACTGAGGTTAAAGAAAAATTTGCTAATGATGATTTAAAACAAGAAGTTTTACTAAGAATTCCTGATGGGAAAGTAAGTATTTATAAGCAAGGCGAATTTGAAGATTTATGCCGTGGGCCTCATGTACCAAATACTAGGTATTTAAGATTTTTCAAACTTACTCGCGTAGCGGGAGCGTATTTGGGCGGTGATGAAAAAAGAGAAATGCTCACAAGAATTTATGGTACTGCCTTTGCAGATAAAGAAAGTTTAAATGAATACTTAAAAATCATTGAAGAAGCTAAAAAAAGAGATCACAGAAAACTTGGCAATGAAATGAAACTTTTTGCCTTTGATGATGAAATAGGCGGTGGGCTTCCTATATGGCTTAGCAATGGTGCAAAATTAAGAAGCAAATTAGAGCATTTATTATATAAAGCACATAGATTAAGAGGCTATGAGCCTGTGCGTGGACCTGAACTTTTAAAAGCTGATGCGTGGAAAATTAGTGGGCATTATGCAAACTATAAAGAAAATATGTATTTTACGCAAATTGATGAGCAAGAATATGGCATTAAGCCGATGAATTGTGTAGGACATATTAAAATTTATCAAAGTGATGTTAGAAGCTATCGTGATTTACCTTTGAAATTTTTTGAATATGGTGTGGTGCACCGCCATGAAAAAAGTGGAGTTTTACACGGGCTTTTTAGGGTAAGAGAATTTACCCAAGATGATGCGCATATTTTTTGTATGCCAAGTCAGATAAAAGAACAAGTTTTAGAAATTTTAAGCTTTGTTGATACTTTGATGAAGGCTTTTGAATTTGATTATGAAATGGAAATTTCAACACGCCCAACAAAAGCAATAGGCGATGATGAAATTTGGGATATAGCTACAAAGGCTTTAAAAGAAGCTTTAGATGAACAAGGTTTAAAATATGGCATTGATGAGGGCGGTGGAGCTTTCTATGGTCCAAAAATCGATATCAAAATCACTGATGCGTTAAAAAGAAAATGGCAGTGTGGAACTATACAAGTAGATTTTAACTTACCAAGCCGTTTTAAACTCGAATACACAGACGCAGATAATGAGAAAAAACAACCTGTAATGCTTCACCGTGCTATTTTAGGTTCTTTTGAAAGATTTATAGGAATTTTAGTAGAGCATTGTGCAGGGGAGTTACCATTTTTCATAGCGCCAACTCAAGTAGCTATAGTGCCTATTTCGCAAAATCATCATGAGTATGCAAAAGAAATAGCAAGAAAACTTTTAGAACTTGGCATTGATAGTGAAGTGTATAATAAAAATGAAAGCTTAAATAAAAAAATCCGCACCGCTGAAAAAGCACATGTGCCTATGATACTTGTTTTAGGTGATGAAGAAGTAGCAAACAAAAGTGTGGCTTTAAGAGATAGAAGAGCAAAAGAGCAAAAAACAATGACTTTAGATGAATTTATAACCCTAACAAAGGAGAAATTAAGTGAGGTACGCTTTTGAGTAAAGAAAAAGAAGTATTGCTAAATGAAGAAATTCAAGCAGATGAGATCAGATGTATAGGTGATGATGGCAAGGTTTATGGCATTATTAGTAGTGATGAGGCGCTAGATATAGCAAATAGACTAGGGCTTGATTTGGTGATGATAGCCCCCGAAGCCAAACCACCTGTATGTAAGATAATGGATTATGGAAAATTCCGTTATCAACAAGAAAAGAAACAAAAAGAAGCAAAGAAAAAACAAAAAGTTATTGATATAAAAGAAATCAAACTTTCTGTGAAAATCGCTCAAAATGACATTAATTATAAAGTCAAACATGCAAGTGAGTTTTTAGAGCAAGGCAAGCATGTTAAATTTAGAGTGTTTTTAAAAGGTCGTGAGATGGGCTCTCCTGAAGCAGGGGTAGCTTTGCTTGAAAAAATTTGGCAAATGGTTGAAGATATAGCAGATAGAGACAAAGAGCCTTTACTCGAAGGACGCTATGTAAATATGCTAGTAACTCCTAAAAAGAAAAAATAATCACAAGCCTTTTTAAGGCTTGTATTTTAAACTTATGTTAGAAGAAAATCCACAATTTTTAAAAGAACAAATCATAACTTATCTTGGTAATAAAAGATCTTTGCTCGAGTTTTTAAATCAAGGCTTTAAATTTGCGCAAAATGAGCTTAAAAAAGACAAATTTAGTTTTTGTGATGTATTTAGTGGCTCTGGGGTAGTTTCGCGTTTTGTAAGGCCTTATGCGAGTTTTATCATGGCAAATGATTTGGAAGATTATTCTAAAATCATCAATGAGTGTTATTTAAGCAATCAAAATGTACAATTTTTACAAGAATTACAAAAATATTATGATTTTTTAATTTCTGATTTAAAACTTAAAAAAGGCTTTATAAGCAAGCTTTATGCGCCAAATGATGATGAGTATATCCAAAAGAATGAAAGAGTTTTCTACACGCTTAAAAATGCGATGTATTTAGACTCTATGCGAGAAAAAATTTCAAGCCTGCCAAGTAATATACAAAAATACTTCATCGCGCCGCTTATCTATGAAGCAAGCGTGCATGCAAATACAAGTGGGGTTTTTAAAGGCTTTTATAAAGATAAAAATGGAGTGGGAAAATTTGGAGGAAATGGAGCAAATGCACTTAGTCGTATAAAGGGTGATATAGCTTTAAAAATGCCTATTTTTTCAAATTTTACTTGTGAATATGAGGTTTTTCAAAAAGATGCAAATGTTTTAGCTAAAGAGCTTGATAGCTTTGATGTGGCGTATTTAGACCCACCTTATAATCAACATCCTTATGGATCAAATTATTTTATGTTAAATTTAATTGCTAATTATAAAAAGCCAAAGGAAATTTCAAAGGTTTCTGGCATACCAAAAGACTGGAACCGCAGTGCTTTTAACAAAGAAAAAAAAGCCGAAGATGCTTTGTTTGATTTGATAAATGATTTAAAAGCCAAGATTGTATTGCTTTCTTATAATTGTGAGGGTTTTGTAAAAAAAGAAAATTTCACAAAAAGACTTCAAAGTCTTGGAGAATGTTTTGTGCTTGAGCAAAAGTATAATGCCTTTAGAGCTAGTAGAAACCTTTCTAAACGCTCTATGCATATACAAGAACAACTCTATGTGTTAAAAAAACGCTAATCTTGCATGTATGTATTTAACTGCTCAAAAAGTTTTTCTTTTAAAGCGATAGGTTTGTTTATTTTAATATATGGTATCCAATATCTTATTAAATTTAAAAGCTCATCATCATAGGTATAAAATGCCTTGATGTAAATAAAATTCTCATCCTCATCTATAAATTCGTATTTAGTAAGGGCATTTTTTCTTAAGAAATATTCTTTAGCTTTTTTATCAAGTTTTAAAATAGCTTCTTTGTTTTCTTTACTAATCCAGTTGCTTTGATCTTTTTGAATTTGTTTTAAAAACTCTTCTTTTGGGGTAAAAATTTCTTTCTTTTCCACTCTTAGTTGTGTGATTTTAGAAAAAGTAAAGGTTTTTAAAGTATCGTTTTCATCTGCTAAAAGATACCATATGTGGTCAATATTGATGAGTTTGTATGGATTAGCTTTTCTGTGTTTTTCTTTGTAGTAAAAACTAATGGGATATTTTGCTATGATAGCTGCACTTAGTTCTTCAAAAACTTCTCTATCAAGTGTTTCATAGCTTTGGGTTTTGACTAAAAAGGCTTTATTGATTTTTTCATTAAGCAAGTCGTTTAAAAACTCTTTATCTAAACTAGGATAAAGTCTACCTATACCGCTTAAAATAGCAAAATTTTGTATATCTTTAAAGCTTAATTTTCCTAAAACATAGCCTTCTAAAAAATACTTTCCATTTTCTTTTTTTATAGGGATAAAAGCAAGGCGTTTATGTAAGTCTCTTTGTATGGTGCGAATGCTGACATTAAATTCTTGCGCAAGCTCTTTTAAGCTAAAACGCTCGCCATTGTTTAAACACTGCAGTATAGAAACTAAACGCGTAGAAAGCTTGTCTTTTTCCATATACAACCTTTTTTTATTTTTGTTTATTTTAGCAAATCTTTGATGTTTTGTTTGATTGTTTTTGGATCGTTTTCATAGGTAGTTAAAAGCTCTTGAATAAGCTTTAAAAAATCATTAAAATCATCAGGATTTTCTTTTTTAAATTTAAGTACTCTATCTAGGATGATAAAAGCAGCTTCGGTTTTGTCGTTTTCTTTTTCATAAAGCTCTTTTAGCTCTAAAGCAAACTTGGTGTAAGTATAAGCTTGCTTTGGCTTTGAGATGATGTTAAAGATGTTTAATTTATAACTAAAAAGCAATGAAAAAAGTTGGGGTAGTTTGTTTAGCATGGTTTATTGTATATATTGCAATAAAATTGCTATTATTGCAATCCCCAAAGATGTAATAGAAACTATTTTTAATATATTATTATCTAATAGATTTTCGTGTTTTTTTATTACAGTTTTTATATTTTCCAATTCCTGCATAATATCTTTCGATAAATTTGCTATTTGGTTTTCATATTTTTGCATAAATTCATTTTGTTGCATTGATAAATTGTCGATTTTTTTTGAAGATAATAGTAAATCTTTATTAAGTGAGTTTATTTTATTTTCTTGTAACTCAATAGTTTCGGTGAAGTTTTTTTGTTGTTGTTTAATTAGATTTACTTCATCTTCATTTTTTTCTATTTTTATTTGAATTTCTTGAAAATGTTTTGTATGATCTTGCATTTGATTTATTACAATATCTGTAAGTTCATTATATATTTCTAAAATTTCATTTGTATCATAAGATAATTCTGTAATGCTAGTCCTATAATTTTCATTTGTTTTGGAAATTATTAATTGTAGATCGTTGATTGTGTCATTTATAAATTCTATGCTATAACATGTGAGTTTTATAACTTCTTGAATTAAATCATTTTGTGCTTCAATAGCCTCTATATTCATCATGTTTAATTCTATTAGAATATTTATTTTTTTAATCTCTTCACTATCAATAAAAATTCCAGCAAAAGGTATATTTTTTGCCATATTTTCCAAAAAAGTATTTTTAGTATTTTTAGCTAATTTTGCAACTTTTTTTGCCTCTATGATTTTTTTAGAAGCTTTGTGAATTTTATTATTAAGTATGTTAGCTACTTCTTGCGAATTTGCATTTTTATTAGGTGTATTTGTTTTTGTTAAACATTCATGTGAATTTATTATACTAATTTTATGTTTACTTTTACTATAACTAATCATGCAATTCCTTTAGATCAAGAATCTTTTTCTTCAGATTAGATATTTTAGTTTTTCTTTCCTCGTCCATCTTTTTATAAGTATTTAGCTCTTGAGTGAGATTGTTTTGTAGTATTAAATTCTTTTCTTTTATAGAATTTATTGCATGTGTTAAAAAAATATATGCATCATCTAGCATAAGCCATGTTTGAGCTATTTTACAATTTAAAATAACACCACTTTGAGTAACAAGCTGTAATCGTAAATTTCCTATTTTGGAGTTGTTTTTCCATTTATCCATATAAAAAACAACAATAGTGCTAACAATAGCTCCAAAAGCAGCACTTATACTTAATGAAATTGCATCACCTATAGTTTCACTCGTAAATGGTATAGGTAAAGATAATAAAACATTAAGCCCAGGTATAGTTATAAGCCATTTATTTATCGCCTCACTTCCTAGCATTGTGAGTGAGGCGATAATACCTGCTGTAAAAATTTTAGCGGCCTCAAAATATATATCTTCTTTAGGCATATCTTTTGGAGGATTTATAATAATTTTTATCGCATTATATAAAGAAGTAAAGCCAGCACGAATAACTTGAACTATTCTTTTTAAAGTTGTAAATATAGTATTTATAGCAAATACAACTAAATTAGATAAAAATGCTTGAATTCCTGCCTCTAAAGAACTTGCAAAAATATTTTTCCATTTCTTTTTGATATCATCCCAAATGTAATGGATTCTATCTTTAAATCTTTTGAATATATCACTAAAACTCTCGTTTCCAAATTCTTTAAATGTTTTTCTAATTTCTATCATTAAGCTTTTGAAAAAGTCTCTTAAAATCATTCCAAGTGCTGAATATACAATCATTTTTGTAGAGTCTTTAGCTCCGGTTATCAAAGCTTCTTTGTAAGGTTTTAGGCTTGTATAGTAAATTTTATCAATTTCACTATCAATATGTTTTTTTTGATGATTATATTCTTCTATAAATTTTTCACCATCAATTTTACATTGCATATCCAATAATCTTTCTATATTTTTTTGATCTTTTAAGGATAGTTTTCCATTTTTTATTTCTTTTTCGGTTAATATTTGTATCTGTCCTTCTAATTTCTCTAAAGTTTTTGTTGCGCTATTATCTCTTTTAAAATTATTTATCTTAGCATCTGTTTTTTTAGATTTTGAGGTGTATTAGCTAAAGATACACCATTAGCATTAGCTAAAATTCTTGCACGATCTTCATGAATTTCTTTGGCTGAAACAACATGATCTAGCTGAGTATTGTCTTTTGGCTTAATCATCTTTCCAGTTGCATAATCATATAATCTTCCCTCTTCTATTTCTTTTTTTAGTTTATTATTTATTTTATTGTATTCCCCATTATGATATTTTTTTGAACAGTATTTTTCACGTTTTTCATATTGTTGCTTATCGTTTTCGTTGGCATATATATCTTTCCTGGCATTATGTGTGGTGCTTACATTACCACCGTCTTGAGAATCTAGAACAATAGCAGCCAATCCAAAATGACTTGTTATAGCATCAAGTGCGTTTTGGGTGCATTGCTCAAAAAGTTTTTTACTTTGCTCTTTTGGTAGTTGTGTTTCTATGTTTTTTAGTTCTTGCAAGGCTTCTTCTAAGTTTTGATTTATATTGATTTTAAGTTGTTCTCTTTGTGATATCTCTTTCAAATCATTTTCTAAAAGTTCATAATCGTTTATAAGTTCTTTATTATCTATCATAGTGGTCTCTTTTATAATAGTTTTTGGTTGTTTTGTTTCATATTATAACTTTGTCGTAGATATGCTATTTGAATAACAGCTGGTATAGTTACTCTATAAGCAGGTCCTGCTATATCTATTGCAGTCCACATCCCTGTTATTGCCCATCCAATAGGACCAACAAAAATACTCATCGCTTTTGTTAAACTCACATTAACTACAGCTGACAATCCTCTGCCTAAAATTAATTTTGATATGGCATTTGCAACAATAACTATTAATTGATAGCTTTTGAAACCACCTTGTTTTATTAAAAATTGCATTGCTGCCATTGTAGATTGTTTTGTAAAAGTTGATAAATTTAAATTTAATTCTTGAGAAATTTCCTTGATTTGCTCTTTGCTCATTTGGTCTAAAGAATTTTCTAAAATTTTCATAAAAAGATTTATTTCTATTATCTCTGTATCGGAATTTTTATTATAATTAACTTTAAGTTTATCGGCTACATCGCATAAAATTTCTTTATAAAGTACACCTTTTCCCATTCTTAAGATATTTGCAAAGGTGTTTCCCCCAAAACACTGAAACTCATCTAAAATTAAATCTAAATACTGTTTGTGATCAGGATAGAATTTTTTATACAACTCATTTACCGTTATTAATTCCGTAAATCTTGTAGTATTATCTTTATCATGTGTAAGAATACTAACAAAATCATTTAATTCTTCGCTACTTAAGTTTCTCAAAAATTCCAAATCTTTGTCATATCTATATGCCATCTTTTTCCTTTCAATTTAAATTTTTATTATTATATCAATACCCCCCCCCGTATTGTCAAGGTTTTGTTTAGTATTGTTTACTTTTAATTATCCTTGTAAGCACTACTACACCTGATAAAATTAGCGCATAAGACACTACTACATTTATAATTCCGTATTTTTCTATTAAAAATAAACTTGGTAATATAACGCACCATAATATAAATATAAATAAAGCCCAAAAGGCTCCGCAGACAATAGCCCATATAGCAGTGGCTATCATGACTATAATGCCAATTACTATTGCCATTTGACTCCTTTATTGGATTTTATAAAAATAATAAAATCATATTAAACCCTTGTGACAGGTTGTGTCATATAAAAATTTAATTTTTCTAAAGCATAGTTGTAGTAAAATGATAGCTTTCTTTTATGAAAAAATTGATCCAAAGGATACACATGCCAAAAATGAAAAGCGTTAAAAGTGCTGTTAAACGCTTCAAAGTAGGTAAAAATAAAATCAAAAGAGGCGCTGCTTATAGAAGCCATATTTTGACTAAAAAACCTGCTAAAAGAATGCGTGATCTTCGCACTTCTAAGTATGTTCACTCAACCAATGTTAAAGCGGTTGAAAAAATGTTAGGAATTTAAGCGAGCTTAAATTTTAGTTTTTGACGAAAGTCATTCAAACTCCCCTTATATTAAAGGGCAAGATTCGTTTAACGAACGCCAATTTGTGAAAGGATAAATATGGCAAGAGTAAAAACAGGTGTTGTAAGACGCCGCAGACATAAAAAAGTTTTAAAACTTGCGCGTGGTTTTTATAGTGGTCGCCGCAAACACTTTAGAAAAGCTAAAGAACAATTAGAAAGAAGTTTGGTTTATGCGTATCGTGATAGACGCCGCAAAAAACGTGATTTCCGTCGTCTTTGGATAGTACGTATCAATGCAGCTTGCAGACTAAATGATATTAGTTATTCAAGATTTATAAATGGTCTTAAAAAAGCAGGCATTGAGCTTGATAGAAAAATCTTAGCTGATTTAGCGATGAACGACGCAGCTGCTTTTGCTAAAATAGCAGATGCTGCTAAAAAAGCACTTTAATCTTACTGCAAGGCTTTTTATAAGCCTTGTTTTTCTCTTTACTCTCTTTTTAAATCCTCTTTTTGCAAAAGATATTTTACTTTTTAAAGTTTATGATGAAAAAGCATTTAAAGATATAAATTTAAGCCATTATCTCATGAGCGAAAAACTCGATGGCGTAAGAGGACTTTGGAGTGGTAAGTCTATGCAAACAAGAGCAGGAAATGCTATAAAACTCCCTTCATTTTTCACAAAAAACTTTCCTAAATTTGAGTTAGATGGAGAACTTTGGGTAAAAAGAGCTTCTTTTGAAGAAATTTCATCTTTAATACGCCAAGAAAACCCTGATGAAAAACTTTTGGCAAAAAGTAAGTTATAATGTCTTTGATGTGCCAAATGCTTGCGAGGAATTTAAGCTTGATCCTTGTACTTTAGAAGCAAGATTAGAAGTTTTAAAAAAGTATTTAGCTAAAATTCCAAATGATTTTATAAAAATCATCCCACAAATTCGCATTAAAGATAAAAATCATTTAAAGCAGTTTTACCAAGATATCATTTCGCATAAAGGCGAGGGTATAATCATAAGATTAAACAACGCACCTTATGAAAAGAAAAGATCAAGCAATGCTTTTAAACTAAAACCTTTTGATGATACAGAATGTGTTGTAAAAAAGCATTTTGAAGGTAAGGGAAAATTTGAAGGTAAAATGGGATCTTTGCTTTGTGAAGCAGTGATTGAGAGTAAAAAAGTAAGTTTTAAAATAGGCTCAGGTTTTAAAGAAAGCGATCGCTTAAACCCTCCGCCAGTTGGTGCTATCATCACTTTTAAATACAACGGCTTAACCAAAAATGGCAAACCAAAATTTGCTAGTTTTTTAAGAGTGCATGAAAATAGCGTTTTAAAGTAAAAGTAAATTTCAATTTTTCTTTGCAAAAACTCTAAAACAAAGATAAAGCACAAAAATCACACAAGCACTTGCTATAATACAAGCTCCGCTTGCAAGATTATAATAAAAACTCACAAAAAGCCCTATCACGCAAAAACTTATGCTCAAAAGCGTAGAGATGATCATCATTTGACCAAGCTTTTTAGAAAAACTCTCAGCGATAAATGCAGGTATGCTAAGCAAAGCTATCACAAGTATAAGCCCTACTACTTTGATACTTATAACGATACAAAAAGCCATCATTGCGATTAAAAGATAGTGAAAAAGATTGGTATTAACCCCTCTTAAGCTTGCAAATTCTTTATCAAAGCTTAGAATTTCAAATTGACGATAAAAAAGCAATACTAAAATGATAAAAATTACATCAATCACTGCAAATAAAACTATATCTTGCGTAGGTACAGACAAAATACTACCAAATAAATATCCCATTAAATCACCATTATAACTAGGAGTTAAGTCTATGAGTATGATACCAACAGCCATTCCAAAAGCCCATATAACACCGACTATATTATCGCTCCTAAAAGGATATTTTTGCACTAAAAATGCTACAAGCAAGGCTAAAAAAAGAGTAAATAAACTCGTGCTAACTAATACTGGCAAACCAAAGTAAAATGCTATACCTATGCCCCCAAAAGCCCCATGCGTAATACCTCCTGCCATAGAACTTAAGCGGTTGATCATGATCAAAGTCCCCATAATCCCACAAGCAATGCTAGTTAAAAATGCAGCCAAAAAAGCATTTTGTATAAAAGAGCTAGATAAAAGTTCAAGCATGATTTTCTCCTTTGCAACAACACTGCTCCAAGCTAAGCTCCACATCACAAAAATGCGTGTGATTTTGGCTTAAATGCGCTAGTAAATGTGCCTTTTTTTCAGGAGTGTTTTCATGTAAGAATAATTCTTTATTTAAATATGCGATTTTATTTGCATAAGCTAAGCTTACATTTAAATCATGGCATATTACTATCACACCAACCCCGCTTTCGTGTAATTTTTTCAAAAGCTCAAAAATCTGCACAGAGCCTTTAGTATCTATACTTGCAGTGGGCTCATCAAGGATTAAAAGTTTGCATTCGCTTGCTAGGGCTCTTGCTATATAAACTCTTTGTCTTTGACCTCCGCTTAGTTCATTGATTTTTTTATCCCAAAAATTTCTCATACCTACTTTTTCTAAGGCTAGCAAGGCTTGCTCTTGATCTTTTTTGGTATAAAAACCAAAGAATTTTTTATCCACCCTTCCCATCATCACCACTTCTAGCACGCGCACTGGAAAGTTTGGATTAGCTAAAGTATTTTGTGGGACATAGCCTATATCTTTTAAACTTAAATTTTCAAAGTTTATATTTTTATGACTATTTAGTAAACCTAGTATGAGTTTTAAAAGTGTAGATTTACCCCCGCCATTTGGCCCTACTATGGCTAAAAAGTCTTTGCTTTCATAGTTTAGGTTGATATTTTTTAAAACCTCATCTTGATTATATGAAAAGTTTAAATTTTTAATATTGATTTTTATCATTGTAAAACGCTTGCTATATTTTTTGCATCTTTTAAAAGTTCATTTTCATAATCACTTGGCAAATGATCAAGTTCTATGATTTTAAGATTATAATTACTTGCCATAGCCTTAATAGTATTATTATTAGCTCCTTTGGGTACAAAAATAGCTTTTATTTGTTCTTTTTGTATGAGTTTTGCAAGCTTGGCTAAGTCTTTTGGTTTGGGTTCTTTTCCTTCTATTTCTACAGGAATTTGGCTTAGATGATATCTTTTTGCAAAATACCCCCAAGATGGATGATAGACTAGAAAATGCTTGTTTTTTGCATTTTTAAATAAAGCTTGTATTTGTAAATTTAATACATCCATTTCTTTTAAGAAATTTTCTAAATTTTGCTCATAAAATGCTTTGTTTTGTGGGTATTGTTCTATAAGTGCTAAGGTGATATTTTTAGCATGAGTTTTTGCTAAAAGTGGATCAAGCCATGTGTGAGGGTCATCTCCATGATGATGGTGTCCTTCGTGAGCATGCTCTTGCAAAGGTATAAAATCAATGCCATTTTGAGTAGAGATGATTTTGGTATTTTTGAGATTATCTTTAAGTTTTAAAATCCAAATTTTTTCAAATTCTAAATTTGCTGTGAAGTAAATATCGCTTTTTTCAAGTTTTAAAATACCACTTGGTTTAAATTCGAAAGTATGTTCATTTGCATTAGGTGGTATGACTATATTAATATCCAAAGTATCTTTGGCAATTTGCTTTACAAAGTAAGCTTGTGGAGCTATACTAACACTTACCAAATCTTTGGCATATATACTTAAAAATGAAATCAAACACAAAAACAATACACGCATAATTTTCCTTTCTAAAAACAAAAAAATATTATACTATATTAGAAAAAATAAGGAGTGAAGATGAATTTATGGAATAAAAAAGCAAAAAGCTATGCAAGGTATAATCCTAGTTTAAACGAAATTCAAAAAGCTACTTTCGCAAAACTTGGATCTTTACAAGATAAAAGCGTGGTAGATATAGGCTGTGGGAGTGGTGTTTGGACTTTGCATTTAGCACAAAAAGCAAAAAGTGTTTTAGGTATAGACAGCTCTAGTGCTATGCTTGAAATTTTACAAGAAGATGCAAAAACTCATGCCATATCAAATGTAAAAATTTTAAATTTAGACTTTGAAAACTTTTATAAAAACAATAACACAAAATTTGACTTAGCCTTTTTAAGTATGTCGCCTGCTTTGCAAAATGAAAAAGACTATAAAGCTTTTTTAAACTTAGCTTCTAAAAAGGTGTATTTAGGCTGGGCAAGTAGGCGTAAAAGTAGCTTTTTAGATCCTATATTTGAACATTTTAACACGCATTTTAAAGGTTTTTATGAAGAGGATTTGCAAGGTTTTTTAAATGCACAAAATATCCCTTATGAAAGTGAAGTTTTTAATGAAACTAGAGTGGTAAAAAGAGATAAAGAAAGTGCGATAGAAAATGCTTTGTGGCATTTGAGTATGAATGGTGTTAATGTAAATAAACAAGAACTAAAAAGCTTTGTAAAAGATGAGGTGGAAGAGCTTATAGAAGCTAAGATAAAACTTTTGATTATTGATTAAATTTCAAGGTTAAATAACCTTGAAATTTAAAGTTTTTCCTGCCATAAATGGCACTACATCGCCGTATTTTTGCGCTACTTGCCATTCTTGTTTTTCTAAAGCGATGATTTTATCTTTTTCAAATTTAAGATTATGGATTTTACAAGCATTATCTGAAATAAATTTTTGTAAATTTGCTTCATTTGAATGTTTTTCAAAAAGTTCAGCCAACACAGGTAAAATCACCGGTGCGCTAAATACTCCAGCTGCACACCCACAACATTCTTTAGTATGCAAAGGATGAGGTGCGCTATCGCTTCCAAACATAGCCTTTTCATAACCACTAAAAGCAAGCTCACATAAAGCGTCTTTGTCTTCATAGCGTTTTGCAATAGGTTTGCAAAATAAATGTGGATCCATTTTTCCACCCACTACATCATCAAGCGTTATCATTAAATGGTGCAAAGTGATAGTTGCGTATAAATTTTCATAATCTTTTAATAAATCACACAAAACTTTAGTGGTAATATGCTCCATTACGATTTTTAATTTTGGAAAGTTTTTAGCTAATTTTTCATAGATTTTAGCAAAATTTGCTTCTCTATCCATTACAAAATCATTTGTTTCGCCATGCACTAGCAAAGGCAGTCCAAGCTCACTCATAGCATTTAATGTAGGTTTTAACTTTTCTATATCAAAGCTTGAAATTCCATTATCTGAGTTGGTAGTGATACCTGCAGGATAAAGCTTGATAGCAAAAAGCTCATCTTTAGCTTTTTCTAAAAATTGCTCATCATAATCTTTAAAAAATAAAGTCATCAAAGGCGTAAAATCTTCATTTTTGCACGCTTTTAAAATACGTTCTTTATAAGCTTTTAATGCGTTTGTTTCGGTAAGCGGGGTGATTAAATTTGGCATGATAACCCCTGCTTTAAAGTCTTTTACACTAAATGGAGCTACAAGTTCAAGCATACTTTCATCGCGTAAATGTAAATGCATATCCAAAGGGTTTTTAAGTGTCATTTTATCTCCTATTTGAGTTTATATAAGCCGTTTTTAAGTTTTTCAAGTAAAGCTTTTTCTTCTAAAAATTTAAAAGTAGAAATGATGGTAGGTTTGCTGATATTTAACCTTTTAGAAAGCTCTTCTATATTGACAAAGACAAAGCCATCTTCATTAGCATGAAGGGCTAAAAATTCTAAAATTTCAAAGCGTTTTTTACCAAATATTTTCACGCATAGTGTTTTTACTTTATCATCCATTCTCTAACCAAATCAAAAAGAATAAAACTCCAAGTAATTATAGCTAAAACCACGCTAAAAAAAACCCCAGCGCTCGCACAATCTTTTGCTTTTTTAGCTAAGATGTGAAATTCGCTCGTGCAAAGATCCACACAAGCTTCTATGGCAGAATTTAGCGCTTCTACGATCAAAATTAGCACCAAAACAAATACAAGCACAAAATGCTCTAAAAAACTCACAGGTAAAAATAAGCTTGCAACAATCAAAGGTAAAATAATGGCAAATTCTATCCTAAAAGCCATTTCATCTTGGAGTAAAAATTTAATTCCGCTAAAGGCATAGCTTGCATTTTTAAATAAAGAATACTTTGGCTTCATTAAGGATTTTCCTTTAAATTTTTGCTAAATATATCATAATTTGCTTCATATTCTTTGCTATTTACACCAAAATACCCCAGTAAGCTTGAAAAAAGATTATCTTGAGAAAGTTTATAGTCTTTTTTGCTTTGTAAATCTTGGCTTAATTTACTATCTTTGTTCCAAAATATCATCGGTATGTGTTTTTGTTCTTTTGGTGCTATTAAATAAGGCATACCATGAAGATAAATTCCATTTTCACCCAAGCTTTCTCCATGATCTGACAAATAAAGCAAAGAAGCTTCTTTGGTGGGATTTTGCTTAAGCATATCTATAAGGCTTTTTATAATAAAGTCTGTATAAAGTAAAGTATTGTCATAGGTGTTTATGATTTGTTCGTGTGAGCAGGTGTTAAGCTCGTTTGTATCACATGTTGGCATAAATTTTTTAAATGTATTTGGGTAGCGTTTATAGTAAGTTGGCCCATGTGAGCCTTGTAAATGCACAACGATAATTTTGTTTGAATTTATATTTTCAAGCTCTTGTTTTACAAGTTCAAGTAAACTCTCATCATAATCTTTTAGAATTAGCCTATGTTTTATACGATCACAATTTCCTTTACAACCCCCTGAGTTATTACCAAACCAAATACTTTGTACTCCAACCTTTTGTAAGATATCTAAAACATTTTCTTCATATAATCCATCTTCAAAATTTACTCTTTTGTGTCTTGAAAACATACAAGGCAAACTTCTTGCAGTAGCAGTCCCACAAGAGCTTACATCGCTAAAATACACTAAATTTGGCTCATTTTTAGTATAAAAATTCGTATCATTGATCTTATAAGCACCTAAAGAATAATTACTCGCTCTAGCAGTTTCACCTATGACTAAAATCATAAGTTTAGTTGTATTAGTATCTTTTAAACTCGCATCATCTGAAATGATAGTTAGTTCTTTTTTACCTGCTAGCTTTTTCTTTGTAAATTCTATGCTTGAGTATATTGGGTAAAAAGGTAGATTATACATTCTAACGATATTGTGTGATCTTAAAAAAGGCAAAAGTGTTTTTGAGCTAAGAGCTATTAAAGCAAAGCAAAATACCAAAGAAGTCAAAAATAATACACTTTTTTTGAAAAAATATTTTTGATAATCAATCTTAGTAAAAATCACAAGCAAACTAGGAAAAATCACAAAGGTTAAAATATACAAAGCAAAGGAAAAATTAAAATAAGAAAAAAATTCTCTATTGTCTGTTTCAACAACATTTTGTATCATATGATCATCGATTAAAACTCCATAATTACTAACAAAATAACTACAAATAGCACAAGTACTAAGTAAAAATATGCTTAAAATTTTGCTAATGTAGGGAAAATATACCAAAGATAAAACACTCAAAACCAAGAAAAAATAAATTCCAAAAAACACACTAAAAAGCATAGTATTTTGATCTATCTTTTCATATACAAATTCAAACAATGAGAAATTAAACGTCATGATGAAAACCGCATTAAGTAAGGTAAATTTTGTCCATGAAAGTTTTAAATGCATTTTTTTCCTTTGGAATAAAATAAAAACTTAGTCTATTTGAATAAAATTAATAAATCACATATAAAATAGCAACAAAAGAAGATTAGTAAAGGTATTTTATGAAATTATTATCATGGAATGTAAATGGCTTAAGGGCAATTTGTGATAAAAATGCACTTGATTGGATTGAAAAAGAAGAAATTGATTTTATAGGTTTTCAAGAAATCAAAGCACACGAGGATAAATTTCCAAAAAGAATTTATGAGTATCCTTTTAAACATATGCATTCAAATAGTGCTAAAAGAGCAGGGTATTCAGGTGTAATGAGCTTGTGTAATTTTGATTGCGAAGTCAAAAAATGTGAGTTTTTTGATGATGATGAGGGTAGGGTTTTAGAACATAGCTTTAAAAATGTAGTTTTGTTTAATATCTACTTTCCAAATGGTCAAAAAGATGAAGAGCGTTTAAACTTTAAAATGAAATTTTATAATGATTTTTTAGTGTATTTAGATAAGCTTTTAAAAGAAGGTAAAGAAATCATAATATGTGGAGATGTAAATACTGCTCACCGTGAGATAGACTTAACCCACCCAAAAGCTAATGAAAAAACCTCAGGCTTTTTGCCGATTGAGCGCGCTTGGATAGATGATTTGTTAAAATTAGGCTTTATAGATACTTTTAGACATATCAATGGCGATATTAAAGAAAAGTATTCGTGGTGGAGCTATAGAATGAAAGCAAGAGAAAGAAATGTAGGCTGGAGGATTGATTATTTTTTCATTTCTAATGGCTTAAAGGATAAGCTCAAAAATGCCTTTATAAGAGATGATATTTTTGGTTCAGATCATGCTCCTGTAGGGATAGAAATCGATATTTAAGGTATTTTTTAATGCCTTAAATAATTATTAAGTAAAAATTGTTATAATTTCATCTTTAAACTACAAATGGCCCATTCGTCTAGCGGTTAGGACATCGCCCTTTCACGGCGGTAACACGAGTTCGAGTCTCGTATGGGTCACCACTTCTTATTTTATCCCATTTTTTGATAATCATTGTCATATTTTACAAAAAGTTACATTATTTTAAATCAATATTTCTTATTTATTTTCTTTTGTTTAAATTAAGTTAATTTTAAATTAATTGTTATTAATATTCTCAAATTTTTCATTAATTATTTTTAAATTTACATTGACTTCACAATTGTTTTTTAAAATGTACAAAAAGGAGGACAAAATGTATAGACCTAAAAACAAAAACGAGTTAATGAATTTGGTGCATAATGAAAGAATTTCTTTAAGAGATATTGATGTATCTTTGATTGATGATTTTTCTTATGTGTTTTATTATTCTAAAAGACTAGATTTTTTAGGCATTGAGCGTTGGGATGTATCAAATGCTAAAGATATGTCTTATATGTTTTATTGTTGTGAAAGTTTTAATGCGGATTTGTCGCGTTGGAATGTTTCTAAGGTTGAAAATATGGCAAGTATGTTTTTTAATTGCAAAAATTTCAATCAAGACTTATCAAAATGGAACACACAAAGTTTAAAAGATATGTCTTATATGTTTTTTAATTGTGTTAGTTTTAATCATTCTTTATTGCACTGGAAGACTTCAAATGCTACTAGAATGGCCCATTGTTTTGAAAACTGCCATGCATATGAGCATAGCGTTGCAAATTGGGATGTGCAAAATGTAATTACCATGGCATATCTTTTCCATAATTGTAAAAATTTTCATCACGAGCTAGATGAATGGAATATCCAAAAAGGTTGCAATACTCAAAAAATGTTTGGAAATCGCGGTCTTGATAAAATTTATACCGTAAAAGGTATAGAGCTAGAATAAATAAAATTCACACATTTTTTGTGTGAATTTTTCTTTTATCTTTTTAAGCTTCTCATCAAGTTTTTGTACTAAACTTATCTTTTAAAAGTATTATTTTATAGTGCTTAGAGATTATTTTTTAGGAAAATTTCCATGAAAATAAAATTTATTATAAAAAGAGATAAGAGCCAAGTTGCATTTGATATTTTTAAAATCAAAAATGCTATTTTTAAAGCTAATATAAACTCCACAGATGAAAAATTAAATAAAGATTTTTTAGATAAGCTTTGTGATGAGGTTGTAGCTTTACTTGATGAAAAACACACACAAGTAGAGCAAATTCAAGATAAAGTCGAAGAAGTTTTAATCAAAAATGCCTTAGTTAATACCGCAAAATCTTATATTTTATACCGACAAAAAAGAACACAAATTCGTAATGGTAGTTATGATTTACTTAGTTTGTATGATGATTTAACTTTTAAAGATTCTAAAGAAGCTGATTTAAAAAGAGAAAATGCAAATATTAATTCAGATAGCGCTATGGGAATGATGTTAAAATATGGCTCAGAAGGCGCAAAATACTATGTAGATGAGTGTATTTTGCCAAAACATATCGCAAATGCACACAAAAACGGCGATATACACATACACGATAAAGACTTTTATATGCTAACGCAAACTTGTTGTCAAATAGACTTGTTAAAGCTTTTTGAAAATGGTTTTAGTACAGGGCATGGAAGTTTGCGTGAGCCAAATGATATCAGATCTTATGCTTCTTTAGCTTGCATTGCCTTGCAGGCTAATCAAAATGAAATGCATGGGGGTCAATCTATACCAAATTTTGATTTTGCTATGGCAAATGGTGTGGCAAAGACTTTTCAAAAAGAGTATAAAAAGGCTATAAATGCTTTTTTTGAAATAAAATTAGAGCAAAGTTTAGACGAGAGTTGCTTTGATAACACAAAATTTCAAGCTTCAAATGAAAAAGAATGTTTCAAAGAGCTTTTAAAGTTTGACTTAAATAGCGATGAGAATTTTTTAAAACAAGCAAATGCTTATGCTTATAAAAGAGCATTAAAGCAAACCCAAGATGCAACTTTTCAAGCTATGGAAGCTTTGGTGCATAATCTTAATACTATGAACTCAAGAGCAGGAGCCCAAGTACCTTTTAGCACACTAAATTATGGCACCGATACTTCTTTTGAAGGGCAAATGGTAATAGAAAATTTACTCAAAGCCACGATGAAAGGCTTAGGGAATGGTGAAACACCAATTTTCCCTGTGCAAATTTTTAAAGTAAAAGAGGGTGTTAATTATAATGAAAAAGACCCAAACTATAAGCTTTTTAAACTTGCCATAGAATGTGCTTCCAAAAGACTTTTTCCAAATTTTAGCTTTTTAGATGCAAGTTTTAACGCAAAATACTATAAAAAGGGCGATTATAATAGCGAAGTAGCTTATATGGGTTGTAGAACTAGGGTTATGGCAAATGTTTATGATGAGAGCAAAGAAATCACAAGCGGCAGGGGAAATTTAAGCTTTACAAGTATAAACCTTGTGCGTTTAGCCATAGAAGCCAAAGGAAATTTAGAGCTTTTTTACTCACTTTTAAAAGAAAAATTAGAGCTTGTGTATGAGCAATTACTTCATAGATATAAAATTCAAAGTCTAAAAAAGGTTAAAAATTTCCTATTTTTAATGGGCGAGGGAATTTGGATAGATTCAGATACTTTAAAAGAAAATGATAGCGTAGAAAAAATCATAGCACACGGGACTTTAGCTATAGGTTACATAGGACTTTGTGAGAGTTTAATAGCTTTGATAGGTTCCCATCATGGACAAAGTCAAGAAGCAAGGGAGCTTGGCTTACAAATCGTGCGTTTTATGCGTGAATTTGTCGATGAAAAAGCACTCAAAGACAAACTGAATTTTTCACTCATAGCTACTCCAGCTGAGGGTTTAAGTGGAAGGTTTTTAAAGCTAGACCAAAAAAAATACGGCATTTTAAAAGGTATAACCGATAAAGAATTTTATACTAATTCTTTTCATATTCCTGTAGATTTTCCTATTAGTATATATGAAAAAATTCAAATAGAAGCCCCATATCATGAGCTAAATAATGGCGGGCATATTACTTATGTAGAATTAAA
>NZ_JANQCW010000008.1:0-79421 GCF_024723635.1 Campylobacter sp. W0066.1
ATAATCAAACTAAACCCATTAAGGGTTTAGTTTGATTGATGAAGGATTTAGGGGGATGGTAATTGGTAAGCTAGAGTTTGCTAATTGACTTACAACTCTTATAGCTTCATTTTCACTTTATTTGCCTTATCTTTATATTTTTAAAGTTATTACAAATCATAAATATCTATAAAAACATTTTACCAGTAGAAATAATTTTTAATTTTATAATTAATTCTTATATATTTTTTATTAAAATATTTAAAAATTTAGAAAAATTTATGAAACTTTTATAAAAAATTGTTATATAATACTCATTAAGTTTATAAACAAAACTTAAATAAAACCCACAAGGAGTACATCATGGGAACAAGAAAAGAACACGACTTTATTGGTGAGTTGGAAATTTCTGACGAAGTTTATTATGGAGTGCAAACTTTTAGAGCACTAGAAAACTTCCATATGAGTGGTAGAAGATTACAAGATTATCCATATTTTGTAAAAGCTTTCGCTCAAGTTAAAAAAGCAGCTGCTCTTGCTAACAAAGAAGTTGGAGTTCTTGATGCTGACAAAGCTGATGCTATTGCTAAAGCTTGCGATAGATTAATTGCTGGTGAATTTTTAGATCAATTTGTAGTAGATATGATCCAAGGTGGTGCTGGTACTAGTACAAATATGAATACTAATGAGGTTATCACTAACATTGCTCTTGAAAGCATGGGACACAAAAAAGGTGAATACCAATACCTTCATCCAAATGATCATACAAACTTAGGTCAATCTACAAATGATACTTATCCAAGTTCAATCAAAGTAGCAACCTATGCAAAACTTACTGATCTTTTAAAAGCTATGGAACTTTTAAAAACTGAATTAGAAGTTAAAGCTAAAGAATACAAAGATATCATCAAAATGGGTAGAACAGAGCTTGAAGATGCGGTTCCTACAACTTTAGGAAATACTTTCAACGCTTTTGCTAGCTATATTAAAAGTGATATTGAAAAAATCACAGCAGCTCGTGAGTCAATGAGTTATTTAAATCTTGGTGCAACAGCTATTGGTACAGGAATTAACTGCCACCCTGATTATAAATTTGTGGTTGAGAAAAAATTAAAAGAAATTACTGGTGTTGAATTTAAACCAGCTGAAGATTTTATTGCTGCTACTCAAGATACAGCTGATTTTGTACATGTAAGCGGTGCTTTAAAAACTGCAGCTGTAAGACTATCAAAAATCGCAAATGACTTAAGATTAATGAATTCAGGCCCAAGATGTGGTTTAGGCGAAATTAATCTACCAAAAATGCAACCAGGTAGCTCTATCATGCCAGGTAAAGTAAATCCAGTAATATGCGAAGCAGTAGGTGAAGCTTGCTATGAAGTTATAGGAAATGATGTTACTATCATGCTTTGCTCTGAAAGAGGAGAATTTGAACTTAATGCATTTGAACCAGGTATTGCTTATGGATTATTCAACTCTATAGTTTTACTTGAAAATGCAATGAAATCTCTAGCTGAAAAAGCTGTAAGAGGCTTAACAGCAAATCCTGAAGCATGCAAACAATCTGTACTTAACTCAATCGGTATTGTTACAGCATTTAACCCTATTTTAGGATATGAAAAATCTGCAAGTATTGCTAAAGAAGCTTTAGAAACTGGTAAAGCAGTTGGCGATATTTGTCTTGAAAGAGGATATCTTCCAAAAGAAGAAATTGAAAGAATTTTAACACCAGAAAATATGTTAAATCCTCACATGACAGAAAAAAGAAAAGCGTAGTTTTTAGGAGTTTAAATCATGGATATTATGATTATTTTACAACTTGTTGTCTTTCTTGGGGCAATATTCATAGGTATCCGCCTTGGCGGCATAGCAATAGGCTATTCCGGAGGTTTGGGTGTTGTTATTTTAGGTCTTGTTTTAGGTATGAAACCAGGTAATATTCCTTGGGATGTTATCTTAATCATCGCTGCAGCTATTGCTGCGATTTCTGCTATGCAACAAGCAGGTGGTTTGGATTATATGGTAAAAGTTACTGAAAGAATTTTACGTAAACATCCAAGATTTATCAATTACCTTGCACCAGCTTGCGGTTGGTTACTTACTATTTTAGCAGGTACTGGTAATGCAGTATTTTCATTAATGCCTGTTGTTATTGATGTTGCAAAATCACAAAACATTAAACCATCAGCTCCACTTTCATTAATGGTTGTTGCTTCACAAATTGGTATTACAGCTTCTCCAGTTAGTGCTGCTGTTGTTTATATGACTGGTGTATTAGAACCGCTTGGTTGGAATTATCCTGCATTAATTGGTATTTGGATTGTAACTACTTTTGCTGCTTGTATGATTACAGCTTTCATTGTAAGTTTAATCACTCCAATGGATCTTAGCAAAGACCCTGTATATCAAGAACGCTTAAAAGCTGGTCTTGTAAAAAGTGCTTCTGATGTTTTACAAAGTGAAGACAAACCAGGTGCGAAACTTTCAGTTGCTATTTTCTTATTCACAGTATTAGCAGTTGTTCTTTATGCTACAGCAATTTCTAACAATATCAAATGGATTGATCCAGTAGTTATCCCAAGAGATGCTGCAATTATGAGTTTCTTATTAACTGCTGCAACTTTAATCACAATCTTTTGTAAAGTTGAGCCTGCTAAAATTTTAGATACAAGTGTATTTAAATCAGGTATGACAGCTTGTGTGTGTATTTGGTGTTGCTTGGCTTGGAAATACTTTCGTTGCAGGTCATGAGGCAGGTATTAAAGAAGTAGCAGGTGAATGGGTTAAACAAACTCCAGCTATGCTTGCAGTTGCATTCTTCTTTGCTAGTATGCTTTTATACTCTCAAGCAGCTACTGCAAAAGCTATTGTTCCAGTTATCATCGCTGCATTAGGAATTTCAGCTACAAATCCTGCAGATTCTTATATGCTAGTTGCTTGTTTTGCTGCTGTTTCAGCGCTTTTCGTTCTTCCAACTTACCCTACTTTATTAGGTGCGGTTCAAATGGATGATACAGGTACAACAAGAATTGGAAAATTCATATTTAACCACGCGTTCTTTATTCCGGGTGTATTAGCTATAGTTATAGCTGTTGCTCTAGGTTTCTTAGCAGTAGGAATGCTTTAATACTCTAACTTTCCACTTTAAAAGTGGAAAGTTTTCTTCTTTATTTATTAACTAATTTTAAGTAGAATGTTTTTTTAATTTCAAAGAATCAAAATGACAAAATTAACTTTAGATAGAAAAAATATAAGAATTTTATTTATAGGTTATATTCTAGTAGCGCTTTTTGGCACTTTTATTCTAATGCTTCCTATTATGCACACTAAACCCATATCTTTTCTAGATGCATTTTTTACCAGTGCTTCAGCTGTAAGCATGACAGGACTTATTGTATTAAACACCTCATTAGATTTTAGCTTTTATGGACAACTTGTTATTTTATTGCTTATTCAAATAGGCGGTTTAGGCTATATGAGTATAGCTATGGCTTTATATATTTTAGTACGCAAAAAAATGAGTTTTGGAGAAAAAAATCTTTTAAGAGAATCCTTGATTTATCCTGGTGCTGACGGACTTGTAGGATTTTTAAAAAAGGTTTTATTTTTTGTTTTTGCTATTGAGCTTATAGGTGCAGTATTATTATTTTTAAGATTTAAATTAGATATGAATTTAAGTGAAGCCCTATGGGCTAGTATTTTTCACTCCATTTCTGCTTTTAATAATGCTGGCTTTAGTGTATTTGAAAGTGGCCTAATGCCTTATAGAGATGATTTTTGGATTAATTTTATTATTACCTCTTTGATTATCATTGGGGGTTTGGGTTATTTTGTATTATTAGAATTATACTTTTTTTCTAAAAAACGTTTTGCAAGCTTAAGCTTACATACAAAACTTGTTTTAATTTCTACTGTTATATTGATTATTTTTGCAAGCTTAGTGGTTTTTTTATTTGAATACCATAACCCAAAAAGTATAGGCGAATTTTCACTTTTTGATAAAATCATGAGTGCTTATTTTACAGCAGTAAATTACCGAACGGCAGGATTTAATACTCTTGATCTTAGCACCTTTAAAGATGCAAGTTTATTTTTTGGATCTTTGTTTATGATTGTAGGTGGTGCGCCTGGTGGAACAGCTGGAGGTATTAAGGTAACTACTATTGCTGTATTGTTAATCTATGCTTATTGGAGTATCAAAGATAGCAATGCAAGAATTTTTAACTTTGAAATTCCTACAGAAACTATCAACAAAGCTTTTATTATAGCGGTAAGTTCTATTGTATATATCATCGCTTGTGTATTGCTTTTATCTTTAATTGAGGATGATAAAAGCTTTCTGCCCTTGCTTTTTGAAACAAGCTCAGCTTTTGCTACAGTAGGAGTTTCAGTGGGTGATGGTGGAACTTTATCACTTAGCGCGCTTTTTAATTCTGAAAGCAAGTTAATTATCATTTTACTTATGCTTAGTGGTAGAGTGGGTGTGCTTGCATTTTTATTTAGTATATTTTTTAAAGAAAAAGAAAAATATTTAAATTATCCAAAAGGAAAAATTATATTATGAAAAAAGAAACTTATGGTATTATAGGACTTGGAAGATTTGGCTCAGTTTTAGCAAAAGAACTTATTGATCAAGGTAAAAGAGTTATTGTTTCAGATATTGATGAAGAAGCGGTTAAAGAATTGCAAGATCATGCGGATTTTGCTTATATCTTAGATTCTACCCATACTATAGCTTTAAAAGAAGCAGGTTATGCAAATGCTGATGTTGTCATACTTAGTATAGGTGAAAATTTAGAATCAAGCATACTTACTTTCATGGCTTTAAAAGAAATAGGAGTAAAAAATATCATAGCTAAAGCAAATTCTTCTACACATGGACAAATTCTTTCAAAACTTGGGGTTAATAAAGTCATCTATCCTGAAAAAGAATCTGCAAAACGTTTGGCTAAAATTCTTATTACTAACCCAAATTTTGAAATCATAGATCTCTCAGCTAATACCATCAAAGTAGCAAAACTTTTAGTGGATGAAAATTTAGCAGGAAAAACTTTGCAATCTATCGGACAAAATTTAAAAGTTATTGCACATAAACAGCACGATACTTGGAGTATTATGCCAAATTTAGAAACTACTGCTTATCTAAATGATATACTAATGCTACTTGGCACCCAAGAAGAACTAAATCAATACGAATATTAAAAAATCTAAAGCTTATTTTTAAGCTTTAGCCTTATATTTAAATCACCTTTCATTTTTCATTAAACATTTCATATATTATTTTACCTATTGCCTGATTTATAAAAACATATAAACTATAATTAAATATATTTTTTTAATAAGTTATTTTAAGATTATAACAACTATTATCAACTTTATAAAAAACTCTATATTCTAATTATCTAAAGAGTATAATAAGATATTTTTACTCTTTATTTATTACTATATATAAGCTTAGTATTTATATTTTATATACCAAATATATTAAATACAATTTATATTCTTATATAAACACTATTTTTTCATATCTGCACATATATTAAACAATATAACAAAGTATAAATATAAAAGCTACAAAAGTCTATTTTTGCATTATTTTAAAAAAGTAAATAAAAGTGAATTTTGATGATATGTAAATAATAACAAATCTATATGTATTTTTTTAATAAAAAATAAAAGTAATTTTGATTATAGTTTATAAATAATTATTATATTTGATAGTTTTTTAGCTATTTTTCAATATATTTATAACTTTTTTATCATTTTTGTATTTTTTGTGTTATCATATTCTCATCACAAATCAAACTTTATGAAAGGATTCTAGGGGGAGTATATGAAAAAAACGCTTTTATTTGTTTTACTCATTCACACTTTTCTTTTTTCTCAAATAATGATTTTAAAAAATCAAGATAAAATCATTATAGATAACAATCAAACTCTTGCGGTTAATAGCTTAAGTCAGGCTAAAGATCATAACAATATTGATCTAAAAGTCAAAAGGCTATTAGAAGAAAAACCAAAGAAAGATTCTAATCTTAGTAAAGAAGATAAAGAATTATCTAATAAGGTTATTAACACCATCCAAACCATAGGTAATGTATATAATGCCAAAGATAGCAAAGAAAGAGATGAAATTGTTAGAGACTTAGCAGGTAATTATTTAAGCTTACAAGCTAATACTTTAATCCAAGAATATTTACAATCTCTTAATCACTCCATTAATAGTGAGTTTAATTTAAGCTATAACGACAGAGGTGGTTTAAGCGGTGGTGCTAAAGCACTTTTACCTATTATGAGTGAAGATAATCCAAAAATATCTTATTTTTTACAAAGCGGTATAGGTGGATATGATAATAATAGAATCATAGGTCATTTTGGTGGTGGTATAAGATATTATCCTAATGCATTAGCATTAGATAATTCAGGAAATATCATGCTAGGATTAAATTTAGTTTATGATCATGATTTTAGCAGGGAACATAAAAGAATGTCTTTAGGTTTTGAAAGTATGCTAGATACACTCGCTTTTCATGCTAATATTTATCAAAGACTAAGTGATTGGGTTGATAGTTATGATTTTAAAAATACTAATAATAATCTAACTTTCTTAGAGCGCCCTGCTAATGGTTGGGACATGGGTATTAAATACGCTTTTCCTTCTATGAGTAATGTAGCTATCTTTGCTAATATAAGTAAATGGTATGGAGAAAAGGTTGCTCCATTTGGCAATACAAATTGTTATGAAGATTTAGAAAAAAATCCTTTAGTGTATGAAGGAGGTATTACTTATTCACCTTGTCCTGCATTAACTTTTTCGCTAAGTCACAAAAGAAGCAATGAAAGTGATAAACAAGGTACAAATATAGCTATGAATTTTAGTATACCTTTAGATAAAGATGCCCTCAAACATGCTTTTGATCCTAAATTTGCAGGTATAAATAATACTATTGAAGGCTCTAGAACTCATTTTATCGATAGAGATTATTCTATGGTGCTTGAATATAAAGCCATTAATAATGCTTATCATATTTCTTATTGTGGAAATTTAGGAGATAATACTCATTGCATTATGCTAAAAAATGGCTTTAACCAAGCAGTTAAAAATGTTGCTATAAGTGTAACTCCTGAACAAAAAAGTGTAATATTAAAGAATGGAAATCATTATATTACTGATGGCAATGGAAAGGTTTTTGTAAAAATAATCCATGCTTATGGAGTCCATCAAACCAATTTAATTGCTAAAGCAGGTAATGCTCAAGAGAGTTTTCCTATTACTATTGTAACTCCAAAAGGAGACTTTAGGGTATTTGCCAAACCTTCTAATATACAAAGACATGAAAAATCTCTAATCACATTTGCAGGAAGTGATTTAGCAAGTGATTTAGATATAAATTGGAAATTAATCGGCAAAGGAAGTTTAGAAAAAACTCCAAATTCAGATAAAACTGATAAAGATGGAATTTCAAATATCATCTATAAGCCTGATGCAAGTATGAAAAATAAAGAAAAGGCTGAAATTATTGCCAATGTATTAGGAGTTACTTTAAAAGCCTTTGTTCAAATAGCAATTTATGGAGATAATGATATTATCTTAGATAAAACCACTATAGGTAATAAAGAAAAAGCTCATGCAAGCTATAAAAACTTACAAGCTAAAACTACTAAGGTTAAATGGAGCATACAAGGAGATAATGCTTTATTTATAGATAAAGATAAAACCTCTAAAGAGCTTAATTTAATAGCTAATGAAAATGGCGAGAGCAATGTAGAAATCATAGGACTTAGTGGAAATGAAAAAGTAAAAATCATTGCTAAGAATATGAGCGATGAGTTAGTAAAAGCAAAAAGTAAAGATTTAGAAATCAAAAACTATTCAGCTACTATGGAACTTCCTACTGGAAAAGACCCTGTGACTCATCAAGACTTTGAAAAAGGAATGATTGATTATAAAAGCGATTTTGAAGTAAAACTTAAAGGCTTAATGCCAAAAACAAAAGTTTCATGGAAAGCTAAAGATATACAAAGCAATAAGACTTTAAGAATTAGCAATGATAAAGAAAGCACAGCTGATAATAAAGGTGAGAGCAAGGTAGTATTTGAAGGAGTAAAAGATTTTAATATTAAAAGATTGCAAATCATTGCTACTTATAATCAAAGCACAGCTAGCACTCAAGAAATAAACGGAGAGATCAAACTCCACCAATACACCCCAAGCATTAATTTTAGTAAAGATAAAATCCATGCTTATGAAAGTGATAGCAACAAAGCTTTAAAAGATCTAAAACTTGATCATGTAGAAGTAACTATAAAAGGTGGTAAACCTAATGAAAAAATAGAATGGAGTTTAAGTGGAGACGCTAGTTTAAGTAATCAAGAAGCAACATTTAATACTAGTGGTGAAGCTAAAGCAACTATTACTTCTAAGGCTCCATTTAAAACTAATCCTATCATTAATATTAACACCCTAGGCCAAAACCTAAGTAAAACTATTACTTATGATGTAAAAACATATACACCTAGTGTAACTTACCCAAGCTTTAAAGATCAAGAAAAAACTATAGATTATATAGATGATTTTAATATTAAAGTAAGCGGTTTATTACCAAATTCAACCATTGATAAAATCAGTGGAAGTAAAGGAGTAAAAGCTAAAAAAGAAAGCTTTAATGTTAATGATAAGGGTGAAGCTACTTTAGAATTTAATGGTATTAGTGATTATAGTGTTAAAGAACTTACTATTAAGTTTAGTTATACCAAACAAGGTAGCGTTAAAGAGGAGCTTAATTTAGATAAAATCAAACTTTATCAATACACTATTTCCTTTAATGCTGATCCAAGTACTATTATTGCAGAACCTAATAAAAATGCTGAAGTAACTTTAAAAGGTGGTAAAGCTAATGAAAAAATAGAATGGAGTTTAAGCGGGGATGCTACTTTAACTAAAGCTGATAAAGTATTTAATGCTAGTGGTGAAGCTAAAGCAGTTATTACTTCTAAGGCTCCATTTAAAACTAATCCTACAATTAATGTTAACACCCTAGGACAAAACCTCGCTAAAACATTAACTTATGCAGATGGAACTATATATACTCCAAAAATAGAATATCCTTCTTATAAAGTAAGTTTTTGGAAAACATTAGATAAAACCATAGACTATGACTCAGATTATGTGTTAAAAGTAAGCGGTTTATTACCAAATTCAAACATTGATAAAATCAGTGGAAGTAAAGGAGTAAAAGCTAAAAAAGAAAGCTTTAATGTTAATGATAAGGGTGAAGCTACTTTAGAATTTAATGGTATTAGTGATCCTAGTGTTAAAGAACTTACTATTAAGTTTAGTTATATGAACACAAGAGTAAGCAAAGCAGAGTTTACCACAGATAAAATCAATCTTTATCAAAGAGAATTGAATTTAGAACTTGACAAAGAAACACTTTATACTCAAGAAGGAGAAGTAGTACACGCTGTATTAAAAGGTGGAAAAACAGGTTCTAAAGTAGAATGGAGTTTAAGTGGGGATGCTACTTTAGGTAGTCATGATACAACTTTTAATGCTAATGGCGAAGCTAAAGCAACTATTACTTCTAAGGCTCCATTTGAGAATGATATTATGTTAAAAGTCAATGCTTTAGGTAGTTCTTTTACAAAAAGTATTAAGTATAATAAAAAAATTTATACCCCTGAAGTAAAATATCCTGCATATGATCCAAGCTGGCTCCCTTTTGATACTTTAAAAAATACTATAGACTATGACTCAGATTATGTGTTAAAAGTAAGCGGTTTATTACCAAATTCAACCATTGATAAAATCAGTGGAAGTAAAGGAGTAAAAGCTAAAAAAGAAAGCTTTAATGTTAATGATAAAGGTGAAGCTACTTTAGAATTTAATGGTATTAGTGATTATAGTGTTAAAGAACTTACTATTAAGTTTAGTTATATGAACACAGGAGTAAGCAAAGCAGAGTTTACCACAGATAAAATCAATCTTTATCAAAGAGAACTAAAATTTGAAGGAGATAAGACAATATACACAGAAGAAAATGCACAAGCTAATATTACACTAAAAGGTGGTAAAAAAGGTGCTAAAGTAGAATGGAGTTTAAAAGATGGTGATGCTACCTTAGGTAGTCATGATACAACTTTTAATCGTAGTGGATATGCATATGCAACTATTACTTCCAAAGCTCCATTTAAAGCTAATCCTGTAATTAGTGTAGAAACCATCGGACAAAACGTTAGTACTGCTATTGCTTATGTAGATAAAGAATATATCCCTAGTATTGTTTATCCTAATTATAAAGGTCATGAAAAAACAGTAAACTTAAACCAAGATTTTAATCTTGAGGTAAGCAATTTAATTCCAAATACAGAAATTGAAATTTATCATAATATACTGTCTGAAGCTCAGCCTAAACAAGATCATGTTAAAGTAAATTCTCTTGGTAGAGCTACTTTAGAATTTAATGGAGTATGGATACCAACAGTCGATAAATTCTATATCAAATTTAAGTATATGAAAACAAAAAGCAAATCAGCGGATTTTTCAACAGATTGGATTTATATATATAAACAAGATACTAAACTTGTTTTGGATATTGACAAAGATTCTTTCTTAAAAAGAGAAGGAGAAGAAGCTCATGCTGTATTAAAAGGTGGTAAAGCTAATGAAAAAGTAGAGTGGAGTTTAAGCGGGGATGCTACTTTAACTAAAGCTGATAAAGTATTTAATGCTAGTGGTGAAGCTAAAGCAACTATTACTTCCAAAGCTCCATTTAAAGCTAATCCTGTAATTAGCGTAGAAACTATAGGTCAAAGATTAAGTCAAACTATAGCTTATTCAGATAAAGAAATTTATACCCCAAAAATAACCTACCCAAGCTTTAAAGGAAAAGAAAAAACAATAGATTATGAAACTGATTTTGAAATTCCTATTAGCGGATTAATGCCAAATTCTTACATTGAGATTCTTAAAAATCAAACTGTAAAACCGATACATTCATACACTTTAGCAGTTGATGAGCATGGAAAAGCGCAATTGCATTTTAGACCAATTTCAGATTATAGTGTTAAAGATTTTCAAGTTAAATTTAAATATAATAAAACAAAAGATACAGAAGAAATCTTTACAACAGATATTATAAATCTATATCAATATGGTCTAAATATTGAAAGTCTTGGTATAATTGAAGCTAAGCAAGGAAAAGTTTTAACCTTGAAGGCGATTAATGGGAAACCTAAAACAAAAGTAAAATGGAAAATTATAAGTGGCAGTGGTGTCTTATCGCACAATGAAACAACTTTTAACGACAAAGGAGAAAGCACTATAATTTTGGCCGCAAAAGCTCCATACGATGATGTTAAAATAGAAGCTGAAGCAGAATTTGATAGTAAAAAAGCAAACACAACCATATATTATAGCTTTGACCCTATTATACATGATGATGATAAAATTACTTTTGATAAAGGAGGGGTAATAACAATAACCGGTTTAAAACCTAACAGTGAAGTTGTTATTGGTTTAGAAAAGTTGTATTATACTGATTTAGAGGAAAGAGGTAAAATTTTAAACGCCAATAAAAACGGGGAGATTAAATTACATTTTAATCCTGTTTCTTCTGTTAATACGGATGATTATGATAATAGATTTTTTAGAGTCAAGTTTACTTATAGAAAAAGCAATAATGAGCCTGCTGCTGAAAAAACAATCTCATCTTTCGTGAGACCACCTGATGTAATTAATATTCATTTTGAAAGTATTAATGATTTACAACACGGTTGTTGGGTTCCAGCAAATTCTTATTTTTCTAATGGAATGCCAAATGCACCAATAGAAGTAAAACCACAATGGACATGGATGATTGGGATGAGTAGTTATAAAGTTTTACAAAAAGATGCAAAATTTGATAGAAACGGAAAAGCAACCTATAGAGAGGGTGTTATATGGTGTACTGTTGGGAATGTTGGGGATCTTTATTATATGGATTTATATGTAGATGGAAAAAAATATTCCTTAACAGCTGTAACGCGATATGGATATAAAGGCTTTGAGTGGGATTCTTGGTCAAGTGATTCTTACAATAGTACTCTTGAGTAGTTTTATATAAGTAAAGACCGGGAATATGCCATTTTACAATTTTATGCAATTTCTATCTCTGTTAGCTCAACTTTCAGAGGTAGAAATTAAAACTCTTATGGAATATAAAGATCTATTATTAAAAGCATTGTCATCTTTAAATGAATCAAAAACATTTGATGTAAAAGAATGTGTGCGACTTATTGATACCCTTGAAGAAACTTTTTTCGATAAACTTCAAATAGAAGAAAGTAAAAAGAAAGAAATTTGCAAAAATATCATCAAAATACTAAAAAATCATTGGAAAATGTTTTTTTGAAAGCCAGATGGTGTCAAGGGGGAGACTTGAACTCCCGACCTCCGGCTTATGAGACCAGCGCTCTAGCCAGCTGAGCTACCCTGACATAAAAAGAAGTTAAAATTATACTTTATTTTGCTTAACATTTTATAAAATGCTTATTTTGTAATTTTTTATATATTTTTTAACTTTTTTGTGCTACAAATATAAAACTATATTAAAAAAGGATTTTAATGCAAATTAGCTCAAGTTATAGCAATGCCTTTTACGCACAAAATCCTTATCAAAATGAAGATAAAAAACAAACCAAAGAAAACATTTCAGAAAAAGAAAATCCACAGCAAACAAAAGAAAATGATAACAATCAAGAAAAAGATGAAAAAACTCAAAAAGTCAATGGTAAAGACTTAAGTAACGAGGAAGTAAAACAAGTACGAGAACTTGAAAAAATCGACAGAGAAGTAAGAGCTCATGAAGCAGCCCATCAAGCAGCAGGTGGAGCCTTAGCAGGTGCTGCAAGTTTTGGCTATACAAGAGGTCCTGATAACAAAATGTATGCAGTTGAAGGAGAAGTGCCTATAAGAATGCAAAAAGGCAATACTCCTGAAGAAACTATAGCAAATGCTATGCAAGTAATTGCTGCAGCTATGGCACCAGCTGATCCTAGTCCGCAAGATTATAAAGTAGCAGCTAATGCTATGCAAATGCAAAATGACGCACGCACCGAACAAGCTAAATTAAAAGCAGAAGAGCTAAAAGCACAAAATGAAAAAAGTAAAAATGAGAATGAGGAAAAAACAAATTCAAATTCCAAAGCTATAAAATCATACACACAAAATGCATCACAAGATTATATAGGAAGTCAGTATAACAAAAGCGCATAGTGGCAGAGAGGAAGGGATTCGAACCCTCGGTGAGTTGCCCCACACACGCGTTCCAGGCGTGCTCCTTCGACCGCTCGGACACCTCTCTAAAAATGAAAATTATAACTTATTTTTTTAAATTTACACTAAAAAGGGATTTTATGAAGCTTTTTTACTCTTGTTTTTATCTTTTTATTTTACTTTTTTTAAGTGCTTGTTCAAATCATGCTAATGTTAATTTATCTTATGAAAAAGCCTTTATAAACAAACAATGTGATGAAAATATCCTAGCTTTAAAAAATGCAGATAAAGACACCATATATACAGGGTTAAATTTAGCTTCTTTAGCAAGAGTTTGCAAAGATTATGAAAAAAGTAATGCTTTTTTTGATAAAGCAGAAGAAGCTTATAAATATGATGTAGATTTACAAAATGGGCTTCAAAAAGCCACTAGAAATTTTAGTGAAATTTTACTTAATGATACCATCAATGACTATCAAGGTTATTTTTATGAAAGGATTATGCTAAATACTTACAAAGGTTTAAATTATATGAGCTTAGGTGATTTTAAAAACGCAAGAGTAGAGTTTAACCGAGCTTTATACAGACAAGATAGAATGAAAGAATATTTTTATGATTATATACAAAAAGCTCAAGAAGAATACCAAAAAGAACTTCAAAAAGATAAAAAAATATACACAAGTTTTCAGCAAAATTTAAACCCTATCTATAAACAATATGACAATCTTCTTAGCACATTTAACGCAAATAAAAATTATACTAATATCTATGCTAGCTATCTTAGTGCTTTATTTTTCTTTTTTGATAAAGATTATATTAAAGCTTATGAGCTTTTAAAAGAAGTAGCATTAAGCAATATGAAAAACAAACAACTTCAAAAGCAATTTCAAGTATTTGAAAAATTCACTCATTTAAAAACATCCTTCCCTCAACAAAAATATATTTTTATCATTTATGAAAATGGTTTTAGCGCTACAAAAGAAGAATTTAATCTTACTTTGCCATTTGTTTTTAATGATAATCTTGCAAATATTAGCGTAGCTTTTGCTTATTTAAAATCAAGAAATGCTTCTTATAAATTCTTGCAAAGCCAAGATGAAAAAACTCAAAATTTAATTTATTTTGATGATATTATAGCAAGTGAATTTAAAACTCTTTTACCCTCTATGGTAATGAAAACCCTAGCTTCAAGCGCGCTTAAAACTTCAATTAATTTGGCCATAGCTAATAATGACTCTAGTGGTTTTTTATCATTTATTAGCACTGTTAGCACTGCTTTAATTAACAAAGCAGATCTTAGAATGTGGCAAGCTTTACCAAAAAGTGCTAGTATTTTAATGCTAAAAAATGAAGGTTTAGTTAAAATTTATGATGATAAAGAAAAAATAATCTTTGAAGATGCGTTGGAAAAAGATAAAAATTATATTGTACTTATAAGATCTTTTGTACCAAGTTCAAATATTATTTATAAAATTAAAGAACAATAAGGAGATAAAATGAAAAAAAGTTTATTTTTTATGATTTTTGCACTTTTAGTTTTCAGTGCTTGCTCTTCACAGCCAAAATATACCGATGGTAAAGCTTCTCAAAAAGTACAAGGCGATGCACTTACTTTGGGACTTGATAGAGAAGATTTTGAAAAAACTGCCGAAGATATGATACAAAGCTTACTTAGTGATCCTGCTTTTGCAAATTTAAATAGCTCTAATAGAAAAGTTGTTGCCATAGGAAAAATCATCAATGACACCCCACAAAGAATAGACACAGACAAACTCACTTCAAAAATTACCATAGCATTAAGAAAATCTGGAAAATTTATACTAACAACCGCTATAGCAGCAGGCGGAGCAAAAGATAGCTTATCTCATGATGTAAGAGACTTAAGAGACAATGAAGAATTTAATCAAAACTCCATTGCTAAAAAAGGCACACTTTTAGCTCCAAATTTCTCACTTTCAGGTAAAATCAGACAAGATACTGTCAAACTTTACAATGGCAAAATTCAAACCGAGTATTTTTTCCATTTAATTCTTACGGATTTAACTAGTGGATTAGCCTTTTGGGAAGATGAAAAAACCATCAATAAAACAGGCAAAGGCAAAAGTGTAACATGGTAAAAAAACTACTAATTCTTTTTTTAACCCTCGTTTGTCTTTGTCAAGCACAAAGTGCTTTAAACAAAGAAAGCTATGGCGAGGGTTTTGGAAATACAAGAAGTGAAGCAATAAAAAATGCTATCAATGAAGCTCTAGGAAAAATGGAAGGTTTAAAACAAGTCAAACTTAAAAAATTTGAATTTAATTTTAATGGAAATTTTAATATAGGCTATGATGAGGAAATTGATTTTGTTAGTAATGGAGTTTTTAATAGTTATGATATTAAATCTTTAACTCAAACAAATCAAAATGAATTTCATGCAAAAGTTGTAATTTATAAAAAACTTTACAATGAAAAAAACCTTGAGGATAAAAGTTCGCTAATTATCATCAACAAAGTTAAAGATGAGCTTTCGGCTAAATTTGAACAAGAACTTTTAAGCGTTTTACTCCAAAGTAAAAAATTTAGAATTTTAGATAGAGCAAATCTTGATCTTTATAATCAAGAAAAATCTTTGCTTATAAAAAATGCAAGTGATGATGAACTTGTTAAACTTTACAATGTTTTGGGTGCTGATTTTTTACTCATTTTAAATCCTAAAATAAAACAAACTCAAAATGAAATTAGCACTCAAACTTATAATATTAACATTGACTATCGTTTGATAGAATTTGCTACAACTCAAATCAAAGCTTCTAATACTTTAGAGTTTAAAATGAGTTCTACAAGTAATTCAAGCAAACAAAAAGCCCTTAGAGGTATTGCTACAAAAATTACAGAAGATATTTTTAAACATTCTAAAGACAATGACAAAGAAGAAGAAATAGAGCAAGGTTTAGATGTAAACTATCAAATCAACAATGAAGGTGGGGTTAATTTAGGTTTTTAGCCTCTAAAAACTCACACCTTTTACAAAGCTCAGCTTTTAAATTTCCTTGCTTAAAACCTTCTTTTAATTCTATATATAAAGAGGAATTTAAAAGCTCACTAAAATCTTTTTCAAAACAATTTCCAAGTTTTATATCCCCTTTAACATCCAAACAACAAGGCACTAAAGTTCCATCACTTAAAATAGCAATTTGTCCATTTAAAGCATGACAACACCCCTTCTCTCTAACAACCTCATCTTTTAAAGAAGGCCATTTAAAAAGTCTAGCTTGGTGTAAGATAATATGCCTTTCTAGGCGATTTTTAGTTTTTTGCTTTTGAATTTTTATTTTAAAAATTTGTTCTAAAAAATCATAAATTTTCTCATTTTCCAAAGGTGGGTTGAAATTTTTATCTAAATTCCAAAGTCTTAAGTTGATAAAAGAATTATTTTTATTTTCTAAGTGTAAAAAAATAAGTTTCAAAATAGGCTCAAAGTATTCTTTTAAGCTCATTTTACTTTGAGATAAAAAAGCACCCAAAGAGATATTAATTTGGTGGATATTTTTAAAACTTAAAACAAGGTTGATTTTTTCTTCATCAAAATAAAACCCACTCGTAGTAAGCTCTATTTGCATATTAAATTTTAAAGCTATTTCTAAATATTCTTTTAAATTTAAAACCCTTAAAGGATCTCCAAGCACATGGAAAGTAAAAAGCTTGGCATGATTATGCACACTTTTGCAAATTTTTTCAAAGTCTTCAAGGCTCATTTGTTTTCTTTGGGCTTTTTGACTAGGACAAAAATCACATTTTAAACCACAAATATCACTTAATTCTATATAAATTTTCTCAAAATACATAATCACTCTTTTTAAAAAGCTCAAATGCTTTTAAAGCAAGTTTTGAAAGCGTGATATACTCTAATTCTTTATAAGCAAAAGCTTTAGCTTGAAAGTCTTCAAAATCATCATCTTTTAAAAAATATACCTTAGCATTGATTTTATATTTGGTATAAGAATGCTTAAATTCTCCTATAAATTTTGCTTTTTTTTGGTTTTTGTATTCTAAAAAATTATATAAATTAAAATACAACTTTTCTTGACTCTTAATGAGTAAAAACTGCTCATTTTTTTGCACTATAAGTATTTTTAAAATAGTATTTTCGTATTGAATTTTTTTAGTTGGGTTAAATTTTTCATATTCATTTTTTCCACCACAAAAGTCTTTTAAAGGACAAATTTCACATTTTGCATTTTTAGGCAAGCAAACCAAAGCCCCTATATCTAACAAAGCTTGGTTATGATCAAATGCATTATCATAGTTTAAAAATTCTTTTGCCTTTTGTGTTAAAAGTTTAGAATTTGGATTTTGCAAACTATAAAATCTACTCAAAACTCTTTTTATATTTGCATCCACAAAAGACTTAGCTTGCAAAAAACCAAAACAAGCTATAGCACCAGCTGTATATTCTCCAATACCAGGAAGCTTTTGAAGCTCTTTAATATCAAATGGTAATTTTGCATTAAATTCTTGCGCACAAATTTTTGCACATTTGTGCATATTTCTAGCTCTAGTATAATACCCAAGTCCTTGCCAAGCTTTTAAAACCTCATCTTCACTTGCCATAGAAAGCGCTTTTAAAGAAGGAAATTTAGCTAAAAACTGAAAATAATAATTTTGCAAAACACTCTTTACCTGAGTTTGTTGCAACATAATCTCACTAACATAAACAGCATAAGCAATATCAATATTTTTTAATTTTTCTAAATCATCTGCTTTAGCGTATTTTTTATACTCATCATGCAAAATACGCCAGGGAAGACTTTTCCTACCATTTTGATCATACCATTTCAAAATATTTTCATGAATTTTTTGCATTAAGACTTTCTTTATTTTTAAAAAAATTATACAATCTATTCTTAAAGGCTTTATGTTAAAATAAAAAAATATTTTTAAAAAGGAGCAAAAATGAAAAGTTTTTTAAAAGGCTTGGGTTTAGGATTACTTTGTTTAGTATTATTTGTGCTAGGAGTGATTTTTAACACTGAATTTTTAGGCTTAAAAAATCATAATAAACAAAATATAGAATTTTCAAGAAATATAGAAGTATCTAATGAAATTATGCCAAATATCTTCAATGCTACTTTAAATTTTAATGCCAGCGAAGAACTTAGTAAAAAAACTATTGTTTCTAGTGAAGAAAAAAATCATATTGCTAAAACATTTAAAGAAATCTCAGATCGTATTGCTAAAGAAAATTATTGCAAAGGTGGAAGTTATACTTTAGAGCCAAATTATAATTATTATCAAGGAGTAAAAACGCTAAATGGATATAGATTGCACTCTAATTTTACTTGCCAAATTCCGCAAAATAAAATTAAAGACTATGAAAATCTTATAAAAGATATAGAAAGTATTAGCACTACTAATGCTTTAATTTCTTTTAACACCAAAGCTTTGCAAGCTGGCTTTGATGAGACTATTTTAGAAGCAAACAAAGAAGATTTATATGATCTTGCATTTAAAAAAGCTTTTGAAAAGGCTCAATATTATTCTAAAACTCTAGCAAAAACTTGCGCGATAAAAAACATTCATTTTGATAGTTACAACATCAAACACAATGCTCCAAGTTTAGCAGCTAGTGCAGATAGCATTGTATTGCCTATTATTAAAAGTGAAAAACAAAACTTAAGAGCTAATGTGCTTTTTGTTTGTCAATAAATTTCATTTTGGCTTTATTTTGAGCTTTTATAATTTCTCATCATTAATTTAAAGGAGAAACAATGAAAAAAATTATAAGTTTATTTATAGTGGGTTCTTTAGCTGCTTCATTTGCCATAGGAGCTGATTTTTCCAAAAAAAGCAATGATGAGATTTTAAATCTTGCAAAAACCGTTAGCGCGCAAGATCAAGCTGATTTGGTTATAGAAATGAAAAAAAGAATGAATGAGATGAAATACAAAGATGCAAGAGATTTTCATCAACAATTTAGAACTAATTTGCGCGAAAATATCTCTAAACTTTCTGCGCAAGAAAGAAACCAAAGAAAGGCTATTGTTCAAGAAGACATGCAAAAACTAACTGATGAAATGAGCGGCAAAGAAATAAGAGAGTTAAATTTGCATCAGCATGGTAAAAATTCACACAAAACACACAAAATGGATCATCAAAACCATGGAAGCCATGCAAATTGTCCAATGAGATAAAATGGCGGCAAAAATCCTACTCTTAGAAGATGATTTAAGTTTAAATGAAATTATAAATGAAGCTTTAAATGATGAGGGTTTTAAAGTCTCTTGTGTATTTGATGCACAAGAGGCACTAGAAAAAGCTTATGAAGAAAATTTTGATCTTTGGATTTTTGATGTTAAAGTCCCAAAAGGTAATGGTTTTGAAGTTTTAAAAGAATTAAGAGAAAGTGGTAAAAACACCCCTGCTATATTTTTAACTTCTTTATCTATGCTTGATGATGTAAAACAAGGATTTTTATCAGGCTGTGATGATTATATTAAAAAGCCTTTTGATATAGATGAATTAATTATCCGTGTAAAAAATATCATTAAAAGAAATTTTAGCCACCAAAAAGAAGATTTGATTTTACTTAGCTCTTCAAAAAATATTTCTTTTGATCCACTCAATAAAACTCTTTATCAAGATAAAACAATCATCAATCTTACCAACAAAGAAAAAGAACTTTTAGCTTTACTTTTTAAAAAACGTCCACATTTTGTAAGCATAGAAACCATTTTTGATGAAATTTGGAGTTTAGATGAAGAACCTGTAATTATGAGCCTTAGAGTTTATGTGAAAAATTTAAGAAAAATTCTTGGTAAAGATCTTATCATCAATCAAAGAAACATAGGTTATGCCATAAGGCTAGAAAATGAAAAGTGAAAATTTTAATAATACTATTTTTAAAATTCTAGCTCTTTATATCATCACAAGTGGTACTTTTCTTACAATTTTTTTTATTACTTTTTATCAAAAAGAAGCTAGCTATATACGCTTAAACCAATTAACACATATGTATACTCATCACAATTACATCTTGCAAAATATTATAGAGTCAAAACATAATCAAATTTCATTAGACAAAATCAACTTCACAGAAATTTCTGATAAACTCAACACTTCCTTTGCTATTATCTTAGATCAAGAAGTCATTTTTAGTAATCTTTCATTTGATGCTATAAATATTTTCAATCATTTAAAAAACAACGACTTTATCTACAGCAGAGATAAAAAATTATTTATAGATTTTTTAAGAATTCGCAATCTTGATACTTATATAGATAGAACTGATATGAAAAAACCTAGACATTATTTTAAATTTTTAAAACACAGAAATATTCATATCATTATAGAAACTGATGATCTTGGTTTTAAAAAAGAACAATACCGCAAAGATAATTATAACAATCTAGACATCAATGATTTTGCCGATGAACTTTGGAAATTAAAATTAAAAACTATTTTTTATACGCTTATATGTATTTTACTACTTGCTATAATTGCTTATATACTCATCTTGCTTGTCTTTAAAAATATCAAAGAACAATTTAAAACACTCAATGATTTTATTAAAGACACCACGCACGAAATTAATACGCCTTTAAGTGTGATTTTAGCTAGTATTAAAAAATTTGATGATACAAATTTGAACCCAAATAACACTAAAAAACTAAACCATATCAAACTAGCAAGTAAAAATTTAAACCATATCTATCAAAATCTCATAGCCTTAAATTTTTTCTTACAAAAAGAAAATTTCAAAGAAGATATCAATTTAAAAGAGCTTTTAGAACAAAGGCTAGAATACTTTGAAACTTTAATCACACAAAAAAATCTCATCATTGAAAGAAATCTTTTAGAGCAAAGCTTTTATGTAAACAAAGAAGAAATACAAATTTTAATCGACAATATTTTAAGCAATGCTATAAAATACACCAATGCTCATAAAAAAATCTATATTTGTTTAAAAGAAAAAACACTTAGCATTAAAGATGAGGGTCAAGGTATGAGTGCTAAGGAAATATCTCAAATTTTTACACGCTATAAGCGCTTTAATCAAGACCAAGGTGGCTTTGGCATAGGTTTAAACTTAGTCAAGCAAATAGCTGATAAAAATAATATCAACATTAAAGTTTTAAGCAAAGAGAATGAAGGAAGTGAGTTTATACTTTCTTGGTAAGGATAAAAATGGATATTTGTTTAGAAAAAATAAAAATGGAACAAACTTGGAAAGAATTTTTAAAAGATGAGTTTTTAAAACCTTATTTTTTAGAGATAAAAACTCATTATATCAATGCCCTAAACGAAGGAAAAATCATATATCCACCAGCAAATTTAATCTTTAATGCTTTCAACCTAGCTCCTTTACAAGATTTAAAAATCATACTTTTAGGACAAGATCCTTATCATAACCCAAATCAAGCTATGGGTTTAAGCTTTAGTGTGCCGATGGGAGTTAGAATTCCTCCATCTTTGCTTAATATCTACAAAGAATTGCAAGATGATTTAAATATCCCTATAGCAAAACATGGTGATTTAAGCAAATGGGCTAAACAAGGAATTTTACTTTTAAACTCTATCTTAAGCGTAGAAGCAAACAAACCTGCTTCGCACGCGCATTTTGGTTGGCAAAAATTTACTGATGCGGTTATATCAAAACTTAGCAATGAAAAAGAGGGTTTGGTATTTTTACTTTGGGGAAATTATGCTAAAAACAAAAAAGTTTTAATCAATCCTCAAAAACACTTTATCCTAGAGGCAGCACATCCTTCGCCTTTAGCAAGAAATGCTTTTTTAGGTTGCAAACATTTTTCAAAAAGCAATGAAATTTTATTAAAACTTGACAAAAGTCCTATTGATTGGGATTTAAACTCATAATTTACTTTAAATCTATATACTTTAGGAAAATTTTTATAAAGGATTAATATGAATTGCCCAGTTTGTGCAAATACAGCTTTATTAATGAGTGAAAGAAATGGAGTTGAGATTGATTATTGTCCAAAATGTCGTGGCGTTTGGCTTGATCGTGGTGAACTTGATAAAATCATAGAAAGAAGTTCTTCTCAAAGCGCGCCACAACCATCTCATCAACAAAATTACAGCCAACAAGCAAACTATCATCACAATAATGGCTATAAATACAAGAAAAAAGAAAGTTGGCTTGGAGAATTATTTGACTTTTAAGCCTTTTGGCTTAAAAGTTTTTATAATTTTACTTTAATCAAGGCATTCTCTGCCATTTTTGGTACCCATAAATACTCACCATCAAAAAACATGTCTGCAGGACCTTTTATAGGGTTTAGATCTAGCTTTATCTCTTTGTTGTCTTTTAGAATATAAATATATCCTTGAAGATTTTTACCCCAGCTTGACACTAAAAGATTTTTATCTTTATCAAACACTACACCATCAAACTGTTCTATTTTGTTACTTAATTCTTGAATTTTCTTTGTGTTTAAATCAATGCTAATGATTTTTCCACCTGCTTTATCACTTGGATCATAACCTGCTACAAATAAAGTATTTTTTTCTATCAACAATCCATTTGGGCCACCATATTTTAAATCTAAATGGATGAAATTTTCGTATTTTTTCTCTTTTAAAAATATTTTATGAATATATCCTGTACCTGTATCACTCACTAACAATGTATTATTATCCAAAACTGCTATATCATTTAAAAATACTGCATTTTTTATAGGGAGCTTGAAAATTTCTTTTTTACTTTTTACATCAAAACCATATAAAACATCAATATCTACAACATACAAAACATCAGCTATTTTAGACATACCCTTTGGAGCATTAAGGTTTTTGATAAATTCTAGTTCTACAACTTTTCCATCTTTGTCTAACTTTGAAATAAAACCATCATTATCTTTATTTAGTGGAGTCAATTCTTTTCCTACATTAGACACATAAACCGCACTTTCATCTACATATACACTTTCAGGATGTGCAAAACCTTTAAATTCTTGCACCTCTAAAGCATTTGCACTACAAAATGCAAATAAAGCTAAAGCTAAAATACTTTTTTTCATACTGTTACCTTTCTTAATTATTATTAGTAAATTTTAATATAATTTAAAATTAAAATCTATCACTTTTAAGACAAAAAATATAAGTTTTTTAATTTTTGCTCTTGTTTTGGTGTAATGCCATATCTTTTTTTATATCTTGCTATAAACCAAGCAGGGGAATTAAATCCAAGTTCATGGCAAATTTGAGTAATATTCTTAGTGGAAAATTCTAGTAAAAATTTAGCTTTTTCAAAACGCTTATTATCAAGCCATTCTTTAGGACTTATCCCAAAACTTTGTTTGAAATTACGACTAAAGCTTGCTATATCCATTTTACTAAATTTAGCCATAGAAGCCACATTTTCAAAATCATTTTTACAATACGCAAACATCTGATAAAGATCTAATTTAAAACCACTTAAAATTGCTTTTAAAAAGGCTAAAAATTCTGCGTTGTCTTCACTATATAGTAAAGATAAAAATAATTCTTCAAATTTTAACTTAAGTAAATATTCGTTATTTTTAGAAGTGTTTATATAAGGTAAAAATGATTGAAAAATACTCTTAGTTACAAAATCTGATTTTAAACTAAATAAACTTTTAGAATACTCTAAAGAGCTTAATTTAGAAATTAAATCTTGATATTTAAAAACAAGCTCTATCAAAATACTCTCTTTAAAACATAAAATAACAGACTTATAAGTATTTTCACTATTTAAATAATCTCTAATAGAAAAGGAATTTTTTGTAAAAAAAATAATTTCATCTTTGCTTGCCTTAAAATGATTATCAATAGTATAAATACTTTTAGAACCCTCTAATATAAAAACCAAAGCATAGTCTTTAAATACAACTTCTTGATTTTTATCATTTGAAGAATTTTTTTGATAATAACACAAAGAAAATAAAGAATTTTCTAACACATTGAAACTAACTTTATCAAAGTCTTTTGGAAAAACTAACATTTTGACCTTTTTATAAGTTTTTTGATTATTGTATTTTATAAAAAATAATAAAAAATAATTTTTCATTAAAAATATATGCTACAATAAAATAATTTTTAACAAAAGGAGAGAAAATGAAAAAAATTATACTAGGTTCTTTACTAGCATCAAGTTTTTTAATTGGAGCAAATTTGGAAAATTTTGATCCAAAAGCACAAAAAGATCATTTAGTTATCAAAATGGAAATTCTTGATAAAAATGCCAACAAAAATGCAGGTGAAGTTGTAGCAGTACAAACTCCTTATGGAGTGGCATTTTACCCAAATCTTCAAGGTTTAGAAAGTGGAATTCATGGTTTTCATGTTCATGCAAACGCTGATTGTGGAGCAACTGATAAAGGTTTGGGTATGAAAGCTGGTGGTCACTGGGATCCTGAAAAAACTGACGCACATTCAAGCCCATGGGATGATAAAGGCCACAGAGGTGATTTACCACCACTTTATGTAGAAAAAGATGGTAAAGCAACTAATCCTGTATTAGCACCAAAAATCAAAACACTTAATGAGCTTAAAAACCACTCTTTAATGATACATTTTGGAGGAGACAATCATAGCGATCATCCTGCAGCGCTTGGTGGCGGTGGCGCTAGAATGGCTTGTGGGGTAATTAAATAAAAAACACATACTAAAGGCTTTTTAGCCTTTAGTATTATTTAAAAAGCTTAGTAAAATCAAAATCTTTCATAAAATCGTGGCTTGATCCGCCAAAACTTTGACTAGGACTATAAGTAGCAATAGCCACTGCAAGCTCACTAAGCATAGAAGCTATTTCTTCTCTTTTATCTACTATATAAGCTTTCATACCCTCATAATCACTAGTTTCTAGAATTTTTAAAGGGTTGCAAATTTCAAAAGCAAAAGCCTTTGAGCCTACATTTACATTATAATTATTATCAAATAAAGCATTGCCTAAAAATGAGCAATTATCTACTATTTTCAAACTTTCACTTGCGATTAATACTTTATCTTGCACATCTTCATAATTTTTATCTTCTAAAAGTTTTGAAATTTTTTTCAACGAAGAATCTAAAATTTGCAAAGCACCGACAAAATCATTTGCATCGGTAATATCTTCACTAAATTTTTGTGTTTGGTGTTTTAAATTCGCACCATCTATACTTGAACCTACTTGTCCTAAATGTTTTTGTAAGATTTCTAATTCATCTCTCATAATACGCCTTCCTTGTTATTGCTACAACAGGAAAAGCATTTTTTATTCCAAATTTTGATCTACCCAAACTCTAAAATCTTTAGCAAAAAGCAAAAAAACCTCATCATAATTTTGGATTAAAATTTGAGGATTATTATCATTTAATTCTTTTTCATAGTAAAAATACTTACTTGCTATAAGTTTTTTAGTGTTTATTTGCACCAAATTTAAATTAATGCCTAATTTTATTTTAGAATACACCTCATCGCTAAAATCTTGCTCTAAAATATCTACTTTACTTTCTAAAACATAATCAGCACTAGCTAGACTATCTTGGTTTAAAACCGCTTCAAATGCTTCTAAATCTTGCAAATGAAATTCCAAAAAAGTTTTAATCATCAAAGCAGGATTTTCTTTCCAAAAATGATAAGCATAAGCATTAACAACATGATCTTTTTTATAAAAAATTTCATTAGTATAAGCTAAGCCCTTAGGCAAAGAAACTATAATAGTTGCGTTTTTTTTATTTTGACTTTGCTCTAACTTTTCTAAATTAATACTAAAATATTTATTTGCAGGTAAAGTTTGACTTGGACTAATCAAAGAACAAGCACTAAAAAAAATAGCTACTAAACTAATATATAAAAATTTCATTTTATTCTCCTGGAGCATATTGAATGGCTTTATCTTTATAAATTACATCGGAAGGATTTTGTTTTAAATTTTTTAATAATTGCGTAAAATCTAAAAATAAAACTCTTAAAATATCTAAATTTTCATTCAAAAGCATTCTGCTTTTATTAAGCTCATTAAGTTGGCCATTAGCATTATTTAAAAAATTTGAAAATTCATCCGCGCTTTTACCAAGTTTAGAGCTTGTTTTATTTAAATTTTCTAAAAATGCTGGTGCATTAGTATTTAAATACGCAGAAAACTCGGATGTATTTTGTAAAATAGACTCTATATTTTTTAAATTTTTATCACTTAAAAGATTTTCTAGTTTAAGCTTTGAGACATTAATAAGCTCTAAAAGATTATTTGCTTGCTTATCTATGCTCGTAAAAAAACTTTCCTTTGATTTTATAATAGGATAAACATCATCATCTGCTTTTAAAACACTAGCTTCCTCACTACCCCCTGCAAGCTGAATAAACTTAAATCCTGTTATACCTTGAATTTGCAAACTTGCATAAGTATCTGTTTTAACCGCTAAACTAGAATCAAGCTTAACTAAAATTTTCACTCTTAGTTGCTTACTTGAACTATCTATGCTGATATTTTCAACACTACCAACATCAACCCCTAAAAATTTAACCGGAGCTTTGACGCTAAGCCCTGCAACTGATTCTTCCATATAAATTTCATAATATTTAAAAGATTTCTCATCTTTTAAATTCCCATACCACACTATAAAAAATAAGCTGATAAAAAATAATACACAAACAAAAATTCCGATCAAAATATAATTTGCTTTATTTTCCATTATTGCATAAACCTCTCATAAAGTCTTGGATTTTGCTCTTGCAAAGCCTCAACATTTCCCAAAAAACCAACTTTTTTATTCTCTATAATCAAAAAGCGATTTAATACATTTTTCATACTTTCTTTATCATGAGTAATTAAAACTACACATAATTTAAAGCTTTGTTTTAAACTCAAAAGCAACTCATCAAATTCTCTTGAACTATAAGGATCAAGCCCTGAAGTTGGCTCATCTAAAAAAAGCAATTTAGAATCAAGTGCCAAAGCTCTAGCTATGGCCACTCTTTTTTTCATACCTCCGCTTAATTCACTTGGATAAAGTTTTGCCACACTCTCATCAAGCCCTACCATCTTAAGCTTCATCATGGCTATTTCTTTGATATCGTTTTTGCTAAGTTTTGTATATTCAACCAAAGGTATGCTAATATTTTCAAGTATATTAAAAAAGCTAAATAATGCTCCATATTGAAAAACAACACCCCATTGTTTTTGCAAAAACAAAGCATCTTCATCACTTATATTTTTTAATCTCTTGCCTAAAATTTCATACTCGCCCTTATCAAAATGCTCAAGCATTAGCATTTGTCTTAAAAGTACAGATTTACCACTACCACTACCACCTAAAATGCCAAAAATTTCATTATCTTGCACTTCAAAACTAATATCCTCATGCACACATTTACTTCCAAAATAAGTGCTGATATTTTTAGCCTTTATAATCAAAATCCAGCCTTTGTTAAAAATACAGAAAAAATCGCATCAAAAGCTATCACCCAAAAAATAGCATTTACCACACTTTTTGTCGTATAAACACCTATGCTTTCAGTAGTTTTTTGCACAAAAAATCCCCTAAAACAAGCAATAGAAGCGATCAAAAATCCAAAAATAGGTGCCTTTATAAGCCCTATGATGATATGTTTTAGCTCCACTGCTTCTTTGAAACGACTCATAAACTCACTCGCACTAATTTCTAAACTAAACCAAGCAACTACAATTCCACCTATAATGCTTAAAATATCCGCCACTATTACCACTAAAGGCATGGCAAGCGCTAAAGCTAAAACTCTAGGTAAAATGATAAACTCACTTTCTTTAAAACCCATAGTTTTCATCGCATCAATTTCATCAGTGAGCTTCATCACTCCAATTTGAGCTGTATAAGAACTTGCACTCCTACCAGCTATAACAATAGCACTAATTAATGGTGCAAGCTCTCTAGTAGCAGAAATTCCCATTAAATCAACAATGTAAATATTAGCTCCAAACTGTGCAAGTTGATACGCAGCTTGATAAGCAAGTACCACACCCACAAGCAATGAAGTTAACATAATAATAGGCAAAGCATTAATAGCACTATTTTCTACATGATATAAAAATGCCTTAAAGCGAAGTTTTTTAGGATTTAAAAGTGTTTTAAAACAAGTATAAATGATAAGCCCTATGAAATTTAAAAACTGCACTAAAAGCGCAAAAGATTCAACAACATTTTTTCCTAAATTTTCAAAAAAATCTTTAAGTGTTTTTTTATCTTCATAAGAATTATAAAAGCTTTTATAGTTTTTTTGACAAAGTTCAAAAAGCTTAGCATGCTCACTTTTAAGATTTACTCTACTAAGCTCAAAACCTTTTTGCTTAAGTTCATTTTCTAAAGCTAGAAAATACCTAATCCCAGCAGTATCTATAAAATCTAAATTTGCATAATCAAAAATAATATTTTTTTGAGTAGGAAAGTCTAATTTTTCTAATTTTCCTACGCTAGTTTTATCCCATATACCAAAAACACTAAAAATGCATTCTTGATTTTTAATGTCTTTGATGATTTTATTTTTCATTACATAAACTTAAAACATATGAGCTTAATTTTTCCTCACTAAATCCAAAATGCTCAAATACATCTTTATCTTTACCACTCTCACCAAAACTTTCTATGCCATAAAGCTCATCACAAATTCTATAAAGTTCATTTGAATTTGCAGCTTCCACACCTATAACCTTACCTTGTAAAATTCTTTCTTTATAAGATTTTTCTTGAGCGATAAATAATTCATAACAAGGCATAGAAACTACATTAGCAATCACACCTTTTTCTTTTAAATTCTTAGCTACTTTTAAACACAATGATACTTCACTACCGCTTGCTAAAAGTGTAAATTGTGCATTTGCGTTTTCTTCTAATAAATAAGCTCCATTTTCCACATCTCCAAAAACAGGCTCACTTAAAGCACTTAATTTTTGACGTGATAAAACAAAAACACTTGGCATATTAGTTTTAAGTGCAATCTGCCATGCTTTTACATTTTCAACCCCATCAGCTACTCTAAATGTCAATGAATTTGGCATAGCTCTAAAAGTGCTAAGTTGCTCTATAGGTTGGTGTGTTGGGCCATCTTCGCCAACCCCTATGCTATCATGAGTAAAGATGAAAAAGTGTTTAACCCTCATCAAAGCTGCTATTCTTGCAGCAGGTTTTAAATACTCACTAAATATAAAAAAGGTAGCACAATAAGGCAAAAACAAACCATATCTAGCAAAAGCATTTGATATAGCAGCCATCGCATGCTCTCTTATGCCATAGTGGATATTTTTTCCATTTGGGAAATCGCCCATATCTTTTAGTTCAGTTTTATTTGATGGACCTAAATCTGCACTACCACCTAAAAATCCCGGTAAAGCTTTAGCGATAGCATTTAAAATCATACCATTGCTATCTCTAGTAGCTAAATCTTGTCCTTTAAAATCAGGAAATTGTATTTTTGAAAAATCAGGTTCTAAAAGCTCTTTTAATAAAGCTTGCTTTTCTGCATTTAAATTTTGCACTTTTTGATTCCACTTAGCTTGTGCTAAATCTCCAAGTTCTATTGCGGCATTAAAGCGAATTTTAACTTCTTCTGGAATTTCAAAAGTTTTTTGCGGATCAAAACCTAAAGCTTCTTTTGCTTTTTTAATAAGCTCTTCACCCAAAGGCGCTCCGTGAGAATGATGACTTCCTTCAAGCTCTAAAGCTCCTTTAGCTATGGTAGTATGAGCGATGATTAAGCAAGGCTTTTTGCTTTCTTTAGCTGTTTTTAATGCCAAATCAATTTGCTCAAAATCATGCCCATCTATCTCAAGCACTTCAAAATTTTGCGCTCTAAAACGCTCTTTTACATTTTCATTAAAGGCAATAGCCACATCACCTTCGATTGAAATATTATTACTATCATAAATGATGATTAAATTATCAAGTTTGTGAAGTCCTGCCAAAGAACAAGCTTCATAAGAAATTCCTTCTTGCAAATCCCCATCACCACATAAACAATATACTTTGTGATTGATAATATCCTCACCCAAAAGCAAACTTGCCTTTTTAGCTGCCATAGCAAAACCAACCGCATTTGCAATGCCTTGTCCTAAAGGCCCTGTGGCGATTTCAACACCTGGAGTAAAAATCTCAGGATGACCTGGGGTTTTAGAGTGTAATTGACGGAAATTTTTTAAATCCTCTAAACTTACATCATAGCCACTCAAATGCAAAAAGCTATAAAGCAAAGCACTAGCATGACCACCTGAAAAGACTAATCTATCGCGGTTTAACCATGTAGGATCTTTTGGATTATGCACTAAATGAGTACTTAAAACACTCATAATATCTGCTAAACCCATAGGTGCACCTGGATGGCCCGAATTTGCTTTTTGTATCATATCCGCACATAAAAATCTTATAGTGTTGGCTTGTTTTTGTAACATTGTTTAACCTTTTAAATATTTATCAATCAAAATTTGAAGCTCATTAGCAAGCTTAGAGTCTAAATTTTTCATTTTTTCTTCACATAGTGCAATTTTATCATCTTTTGCCTTTTTAGCACCTTCTAAAGCCAAAAGTTTTACAAAAGAATTTTTATGCAAGTCATTATGAGTTGGCTTTCCTGCTTCTTGAGTATCTAAAGTCGCATCGATAATATCATCTTTGATTTGAAAAACTAATCCTATCAAAAGCCCTATTTCATAAATTTGCTCACATTCTTTTTCATCTAACTCACAAATTTCACAGCCCATTCTTAAAGCCGCTGCGATCAATCTTGCAGTTTTATGGATGTGCAAAAACTCAACTTGTTCTAAATTTAAAGGTATATCTTCAAAATAACAATCAATAGCCTGTCCGATAATCATACCATTAAGCCCTGCATTAAAAGCTAAAGTTTCTATGAGTTTTAATCTAACATTTTCTTTTAAATCAAGTCTTGAAAGTAGTAAAAAAGCTTGAGTATTTAAAGCATCACCTACTAAAATAGCGGTGGTTTCATCGTATTTTTTGTGTAAAGTTTGCTTTCCTCTACGCAAAGAAGCATTATCCATAGCAGGTAAATCATCATGTATTAAAGAATAAGTATGGATAAATTCCAAAGCCAAAGCCGCATTTAAAGCCTTTTCAAACAAAGCAGGATTTTTAGCATTCACTATCCCTAAAAGAAGTTGGGCTCTAAAATGCTTCCCACCAGCTTCTAACATCCATTTTAAAGCCTCATTAAAAAACGGATGAAAGCTTTGAGTTTTAGGAAAATTTTGCTCTAAATGTTGTTTGAATTTTTCTAAAATCACTTATTTAGCCTTATAAAAAAGTCAAAGTATCCTTTATTAAAATGCTCAAAATCATTATTTTTCGCCGAAGGGATATTACTTGCTTGTCTTGAAACTAAAACATCAAAAGTATTAGCTTGAGTTAATATGGTTTGAAGCTCATTAAAATTGTTGATTTTTTGATTATTAATTCTTAAAATTTTATCCCCTTTTAAAAATCCAGCCATTTGCGCTTTAGAATTTGGAGTTACTTCAGTAACATTCATTTTCATATCTACGCGTAATCCTAGATTACTATAAAAAGAAGTCGGTTTAGCTTGAACTACTTTTTTAGGTTTGGCAAATACACCCAAATCTTTATCAAAAACTGTCGTAGAAATATTGACATCTTTATTATCTCTTAACATATTAAAATACAAAGTTGCACCACGATCAGCGAATAAAATTTTCTCATTTAATTTTCTTATATCATCATAAACTTGTCCATCTACACTCACAAGCTCATCATTAAGCAAAAATTGCCCATTTTTGCGCACATTTTTTACATAAATTTTGCCATCACGCATATCAAAATCCACACCTATATCACCCCAATAAACATCAGGATATTTTGCAAAGTGTTTTAAATAACGATTACCTATGAGCTTGCCATCTTCTAAAGTTATACCTAACATTTTACAACATGGCGAGTTAAGTTCTCCGATTTTAGAAGTAAAATCAAGCTGATCACGCTCTGTCAAACTTTGTCCAAAATACTTCAAATGCCCTATATAACTTTTATTGCTATCTAAAATTCCCACCCAGCTATTGCGTGTTAATTCTTCTTCATTTCCCATAGGCGCAGGGATTAAACTAAAATCTGTTTTTACCAAATATAAATTTAAAAAAGGATCATACTTAGTATAACTGTTTAATTTTGCATTTTTGGTTTTAACTACTGCTAAAGTATTTTCATTTAAAGCAAAAGCAGGCAAGCCCTCATATATTAACATACTAGCTTTGTTTTTTTCATAACAACCCAAAAAATCATTAAAAGTCGGTCTTGGCACAGCAAAAAGCACACAAGTTATGCCTAAAATACAAAGTAAAATTCTCATAGTATTCCCATTCCGCTAAATAAATTACTAGCCATTGATTTTTTATTTTGTTCTACCATTTTCATCACATCATTAATTGCTGCTATTAATAAAATTTGCATAGATTCTTTATCTTCAAGCAAAGAATCATCAATGCTTATATCGATGATTTCACCTTTTCCATTAGCACTAACTTTTACTAAACCACCGCCACTTTTTGCACTAAATTCTTTTTTTAAAGCCTCTTGCTCTAATTCATTTGCTTTTTCTTGAGCCTTAGTTAAAAGCTCGCCCATTTTAGAAAAATCCATATTTTCAAACATTTATTTTCCTTCTTTTAATATCTCTAATACTACTTCTTTATCATTAAAAGGATATTTTACACCCTTAATCTCTTGATAAGTTTCATCACCCTTACCCAAAATCACTACAAAATCATTTTTCGTTTTAAGCTCTAATGCTTTTTTTATCGCTTCTTTTCTATCACATTCTATAAAAACGCTCTCATCTTTTTCTATACCACTTAAAATATCATTAATGATATCCATAGGCTCTTCTGAGCGCGGATTATCGCTTGTGATGATGAGTCTTTTAGCATAGTATTTGGCAACTTTAGCCATTAATGGACGCTTAGTTTTATCTCTATCCCCTCCTGCTCCAAAAACCACAATCAAATCACGATATTTTAAAGCATCTAAAACCTTTTCTATGCCATCAGGCGTATGAGCAAAATCTACAATCACATCTTTTGCAACCACTTGCATTCTACCCTCAATACCACCAAAATTACTAATGGCCTTTTCAAGCTCTTTTAAATTTGGCTTAACAAGTTCATTCACACAAGCACTTGCAGCCAAAAGATTATAAAGATTAAAAAGCCCCACCAAAGAAGAGTCAATCATAAAGGTTTCTTTTCCAAAATTTACCACAGCTTCAATGCCATTTTTTAAAGCATAAGCTTTGATATGATAATAACTTGGATTTTCCACTCCATAAGTAAAAGCACCTTTGATATTAAAATTTATAGCTTTTGCATCTTTATTGATAAATTTCATACACTCATCGGTAAAAAAACTTTCTTTTGCCGCTTGGTAGTTTTGAAAGTTTCCATGAAAATCTAAATGATCTTGAGTAATATTAGTAAAAATTTTAGCCTTAAACTCAAGCCCTTCAATGCGGTTTTGCACCAAAGCATGTGAGCTTACTTCCATAATTAAAAATTCACATTTTTCCTTACTTGCTAAAGATAAAAGCTCTAAAGTTTGCAAAATAGGAGCAGTAGTTAAGCCTTTTGGAATGATATTTTTATCATTTATAAAACTACCCCTAGTTCCCATCAAGGCACATTTATAACCCAAATCAAGCAAGATAGAATAAATAGCCCCTGCAGTAGTTGTCTTGCCATTTGTGCCTGTAATGCCTATGATTTTTATATTTTCATCTATATTTAAAAGTTTCTTACACTCAGTTATATTTATAATTTTTGCTTGTTTTTCTAAAGCTTGATGAAGAAATTTTTCGTTTTGAGCGGTTTTTAAGAAAAAACAATCTTTTTCGCATTCGTTAGAATTATCACAAATGAAAGTATTTTCAATCTTTACTATCATAATTTAATTCCTTGATTTTCTCACTAAGCTTGATAAATCTATAGTTAGAATAAAAATGCACCGAAACATCTTCCATATAAGCTACAAGCATATCTTTATAACCATGCTCTAAAAGCTTTTCTAAAAAATCCACAAAATCTTCTTTATCATTAATGATAAGTTTATTTGATATTATAACATTTTCTAAAGCTTGTTTAAACCCAACTTTTGCTTCACTAAGTAAAAAATCTTGATAACTCAAACCTTCAAAATCTTCACTATCTTCCTCAAACTGCACACTTTGACTAAGATTAATAAGTTTTTCAATATCTTTATCTACTTTAGTATTTTTATAATTTTGCATAAAAAACTCAAAAAACACAAAAGCTTCTTCAGGGCTTTTTAAAGCTAAATCGCAAATGTTGATAAAAGTTAAGAGTCTTTTATTTTTACGCTTTTCATAAGCTAGAGAAAAATACATCTTAGCATTTTTAAAATCTTTTTTATAAAAACATTCTATGGCTATTTTTTTATAATTTTGCAAATTCGCTTTCCCCGCCTGCTAAATTTACTATAGTTATATCTGGGTGTATGTCGATTTTAAGTTGTTTTTCTAAGCCATATTTCAAAGTCGTTCCACTAGCTGGACAGCCATGACAAGCTCCGGTTAGCTTCACATAAACCACACCATTTTTAACCCCTAAAAAATCAAGCCCACCACCATCATTTTCTAAAATATGCATAGTTTTAGCTAGACTTGCTTTTACAGGCTCTATTAATTCCTCATCACTAAAAGGCATATTCATAACTTTTCCTTGATTATTTTTTAGTTTAATTTTATCTTATTTGCCTTTAAAAAATGTAAATTATTGTTTATTTTAGACTTTTTGCTATACAATGATAAAAATATTTTAGGATTTTTTATGCAAAAATGCACTCAAATAAAAGGTTTTGAAAAACTCAAACTCATTTTTATATTAGGCTTTTTATCTGCCATAGCACCACTTTCAACTGATATGTATTTGCCTGCTTTAAATGAAGTAGAAAAAAGCTTTCAAACAAATTCTTTTTACACTCAACTTTCTCTTGCAAGTTTTTTCATCGCCTTTTCTTTAGGTCAGCTTTTTTATGGGCCATTAAGTGATGTATATGGCAGAAAAAAACCTTTATATATAGGACTTTTTCTTTTTATTTCTTCAAGCATTGCTTGTGTTTTAGTTGATTCCATTCATGCTTTTATAGCTTTGCGTTTTTTTGAAGCCTTAGGAGGTTGTGTGGGCGTAGTTGTAGCAAGAGCTATAGTAAATGATGTTTTTGAGCTTAAAGAAGCAGCAGGGGTTTATGCTTTGATGATGGTTTTTACTTCTTTAGCTCCTATGCTTTCCCCTACTTTTGGTGGGATTTTGCTTGAGTTTTTTTCTTGGCGTAGTATATTTTTAACATTGTTTATCTTAGGTTTTATTTTATTTTTACTTGTTATTTTTGCCTTAAAAGAAAGCAACCTCAACACTCAAGGTAAAAAATTTAATCACAAAGAAGTTGCAAAAAGTTACAAAAAAATCTTAAAAGATCGTCGTTTTGTGGTGTATTTGCTTTGCGGGAATTTAATCTTTGCAGGATTTTTTGCTTATTTAACCGGCTCATCTTTTGTTTTTACGCGTGTTTTTGAACTCAGCCCTCAACAATACGCAGCCCTTTTTGGAGCTCATGCTTTAAGTTTTGTTATATGTGCTAATATAAACGCAAGGATAGTTCTTAAACTCTCGCCTTATTATGTTTTACCAAGAGCACTTATGATGATTACCTTTTTAACTTTTTTACTCATTTTAGGGGCAACTTTTGATCTAGGTTTTTGGGCTTTTGAAATTCCTTTGTGTTTTATCATAGCAAGTTTGGGTTTTATCCTGCCAAATACCACCACTTTAGCTATGGCAAGATCAAAACAAAATGCAGGTAGTGCTTCAGCACTCTTAGGGGCAGCGCAATTTGCTATGGCAGGAGTAATGGCATTTTTAGTAAGTCTTTTAAATGCTAATACACCTATATTTTTATCGCTTATTTTAGGAACTTGTACATTTTTATCTTTGGTTTCTTATCTGAGTTTGATTAATAAAAGAAAGTTAAATAAAATCAAAAAGAAGTTAAGCGTGATTTCTCACGCTTAATTAAGCAATATTTTTGAAAAGATTCACTGACTATATCGAACCTTTTTCAAAAAACTTTATATTTATTTTCAAAACACTTATAAACAATTTATGTTAAAATTTCTCATCAATCAATAAAGGCTTTATTAATGAAAAAAATAGCTACTATTTTTGCAGGTGTTAATGGATCTGGAAAAACTACCTTGTATTATAATGAACTTGAAAAAAACAAAGACTTTGGGCTTAGAATCAACATCGATGAAATCGTAAGTAGCTTTGGCGATTGGAAAAATCAAGAAGATCAATTTAGAGCTTCAAGGATAGCCATTAAAATGCGTGAAAACTATATCAAAAAAGCTTATGATTTTAACCAGGAAACCACACTTTGTGGCACTAGCATTTTATCTTTATTCAAAAAGCTACAAAAAAATTCTTACACTATAAATCTTTACTACATCGGACTAGACTCTCCAAACACAGCAAAACAAAGAGTTAAAATTCGCGTAGCTAAAGGCGGGCATGATATAAAAGAAGAACTTATAGAAAAAAGATACTATGAGTCTTTACAAAATTTTAACACCGTTGCTAAATTTTGTAATCACATTACTATTTTTGACAATACCCAAAATTACAAAAAACTCTTAGAATTTAAAAACAACAAGCTAGAAGTATTTGAAACTACCAAATGGCTAGAACCATTAATGATAAATTTTAAAAATCCAAGTTTATAAATTTTTATTTTAACTTGTCGATATGCAAATCATGCTACTCACTCCTTAAGGCAAGAAAGAAGTGAGTTAGCAATAGATTGAAGGCTTCAAGGCTATCAAGTATTACAAGGCTACCTCGATAACCTTGTAAAGCTTGATCCCAAGGTTTTTAAAACCTTGGGTTAAAATTATTGTTTTAATTGAAGCAAAGTATTTAAAAGCTGATCACTTGTAGTAATCGTTTTTGAGTTTGCTTGATAACCCCTTTGGATTACGATAAGCTCAGTTAATGCACGACTTAAATCCACGTTTGACATTTCTATGGCTGAGCCTTTTAAGCCCCCTCTACCACCTTCGCCTGCATGGCCTATAGTAGGTGTTCCTGAGTTTGCTGTTGCTTTGAAAAGGTTATTACCCATTTCTTCAAGACCCATATTATTTGGGAAAGTAGCTAGAGCAACCTTAGCTAGAGCTAGAGTTTTACCATTTGTAAATTCTCCATAAATATAACCATTCTCATCAGTTCTTAATGCGTCTGGCTTTAAGTTACCCCCTGTGTAACCATCAGTTTCTTGTTTGGTGGTAGCTGAGTCTTTATCATAGCTTGTTAAGCCATCAAAACCACCTGTTGTACCAAAGTCAAGTTTTATAACTTGATCAGGTTTTGAGCCGTTATTTCCAGTGAAGTTTAATACATTTGGCGTATAGCTTTGTAAAGAGCCATCATTACCAAATCTTAAATTTCCTACTACTATATTTCCTGGAGCACCATCACCACTGAAATTAATCTCTGCAGGCTCAGGCACTGAGATGATGATAGACCATTCAGCCCCACCATCTGCTGTTTTACTTTGCTTAGTAAATTGCACAGTTAACTCATGTCTAGTTCCTAATGAGTCAAAAATTTCTATACTCGCAGTATGAGCTGATAAATACATGTCTTGAGAATATTTTTCATTATTACCTGCGTTGAAATTTCCATCTAAAGCGCTAAACATCGCTGTAAATTTATCATTTGTGGCGATTTTATTAGCCTCATTAGAATAACCTGTAACTTTAAAAGTCATATCTTTAGACTGATCGTTTAATTTAGGATTAGTTATTTTAAATCTACCATCACTTTCTACAACCACTTCTACACCAACATTTGCATCTTCTCCTGCACCGCCACCATTGTTCCAATTTTCTAATTTTCCATCTCCGTCATAATCCACAGCCCATCTAGCATCTCTTTGCAAAAGCTCTCTTAAATCTTCAGTAGTATGAAAAGTTCTTTGGCCATCTAAACTTGGCATATGTGCATCCTGAGCTGTATTTGCACTTGGATTAGGATTTGGCCCTATATCTACACTATTTGAGCTATAAATATACTCATGAGCAGTAACAACCTTAACATTTTTCTTAATATTACCATTTGTTCCATCTGTTCCATCTGTTCCAAGCCATGCTCTGATATTAGCATCTTGCCCTTGAGAATTCAATGTTATATTTCCATCTTGCGGTTTGTCATTTGTAGAAACTTGTGATCCAGCAGTATTTCCCTCGTTTATAGTAATATTTAAATTTTTAGATTTTGCCGTAGTTCCTGTGCTATTATCATTAGTAAATGTCATTTTACCATCTACTATCGAAGCTACTACACCAGTTTCAGCTGTCTTAGCATTGATAGCATTTAAAAACGTTTCCTGTCCTACACCTTCTGCTGTAATATTTACACCATTAATAGTAATATCTAATTTTGCAGGGTATTGCGTATCGCCATCTTTTGCACCCCAAAATGTATAATTAGTACTTGGTTTCCATTCTGCCCTATCTAAAGGCAAGGTATCATTCATTTTGACATTACTTTGATGCTTAGCCTCTTTATAGCTTATCCATATACCTTGCCCATCTCTTAGGTTTAAGCCCTCACCTTGAGCGTTAAACACTACACCCATATCAACACCTTTTTCAGTTACTTGGGCTCCACTTTTTGAAGTAGTATAAAACTCAGTATGTCCAGTATCATTTTCATCTATGGTTGTTCCTGTATCTAACCTACCACCATGTAAAGAATCAAGAGCATAGATAGGACGCTTAGCAGAAGCATTCATACCCAAAGTATTACCACTATCTAAATTTGCTGTAAGTTTTACTGAAGTACTTGGTCTAGCAGGCATACTCATACCAGGTGGGATTACGATATCACCTACTGAAGTTGAAGAGTCAATTTGACCTGTTTCTTGGTTGTAGTTCCAGCCTTGAACGGTATAGCCGTTATTATCTACGAAATTTCCTACTGCGTCTGTTTTAAAGTCCCCTGCACGAGTATAATATTGAGTAGTACCGCCATCATTTGAAACGATGAAAAATCCATCTCCATTGATAGCCATATCGGTGTTTTTATCTGTAGTTTGGATATTACCTTGAGAGTGAATTCTAGTCGTAGAATTTACACCCGCACCAAGTCCAACTTGCATAGGGTTTTTACCACCTAGGTTGCCATCTGGAGCTGTAGCTATCTTAGAAGTTTGGCTCATAAGCGTTGAGAAATCCGCACGAGAATACTTAAAACCAAATGTATTAACATTTGCTATGTTGTTACCTTCTACATCCATTGCGTATTGGTGTGCTTGGAGTCCTGAAACCCCAGCCCAAAGAGATCTCATCATAATTAAATCCTTTAAAAAATATTGCTTTGTGAATATCTCACAATCTTCTATTGCTTAGCTAATGTAAAGCAATAAGTGTTCCAAAAATGTAAATAAAATGTTATTCAATTGAATACATATATTGCAAAAGTAATTTAGTAAAATAATGGAAAATAAAGCTTTTAGTCAAAAATTAATGTCTACAATTTTCATAACAAATTGTTATAAAAATGCATACTATGTCTTTAAAGTGTAAAGTTTTTTTAAAATTACTCGATATAGTTAGTGAATCTTTTCAAAAATATTGCTTAATTAAGCGTGAGAAATCACGCTTAACTTTTATTTCTTTCTTTTAATTTAGCAATCACATCATTTAAACTCAAATCCGCATCAGCTAATAACACTTCTAAATGATAAAGTAAATCAGCAGCTTCATTTATAAGCTCATCTTTGTCTTTAGCAGTAGCAGCCAAAGCGGTTTCAACGCCTTCTTCGCCTACTTTTTGCGCTATGCGTTTAGTACCTTTTGAAAAAAGCTCAGCCGTGTAAGAAGAACTTGCGCAAGTGTTTTTGCGTGAATTGATGAGCCTTTCAAGACGCGATAAAAACACAAAATCAGCCTTTTTAGAAAGCGTTTCAAAACAAGAAGTATCGCCTGTATGACAAGTAGCGCCTTGAGCTTTTACAAGGATTAAAATACAATCTCTATCGCAATCAAGCCCCATATCTATAATATGTAAGAAATTCCCACTTTGCTCGCCTTTCATCCATAAACGCTCTTTAGTGCGTGAGTAAAACACAACCTTTTGGTGCTTAAAACTCTCTCTTAATGCCTCTTCATTCATAAAACCTTGCATTAAAACTTCACAAGAATGATAATCTTGTATGATCACAGGAACAAGGTTATTAACCTTTTGCCAGTTAATACTTTTTATAAATTCTTCTTCATTTATCTTCATAGCTTTTCCTTTTAAATACGAATTTGTATGCCTTGATCTTTTAAAAATAGTTTTAATTCTTTAATATCTATAAGTTTTTTATGAAACACTGAAGCTGCTAAAGCTCCATCAACACCAAGTTTAAAAGCGTCTAAAAAATGCTCTTTAGCTCCTGCACCACCGCTTGCCACTAAAGGCACAGGACAAATTTGTCTAACTTTAGCAAGTTGATCAAGATCATACCCCTTTCTCATGCCATCTTGATTCATCATATTTAGCACAATTTCACCCGCTCCTAGCTCACATACTTGCTTAATCCACTCTAGTGTTTTTTTACCACTATGATGAGATTTGCTCTCATCTCCGGTGTATTTATATACTAAAAGCTCGTTGTTTTCATCTTTAAAAGTATCTATACCTACAACTACGCATTGCACTCCAAAGCTTTTTGCAAGGCGTGAGATCAAATCAGGGTCATTTAAAGCAGGGGAGTTAATAGAAATTTTATCAGCACCATTTGCTAAAAGTTCTTTTGCGTCATCTTCACTTTTTATACCCCCTGCAACGCAAAATGGTATAGAGATATTTTGTGCTACCTTGCTTACCCAAGTTCTATCAATGCGCTCATTTTTAGCTGAAGCGGTTATATCATAAAATACAAGCTCATCAATGCCATTTTGTGAGTAAAATTTAGCAAGTTCTATAACATCTCCCATATCTTCATGGTTTTTAAACTGCACCCCTTTAACTACTCTACCATCTTTTACATCTAAACATGCGATTATGCGTTTTGCAAGCATTCTTTAGCCTCCTTTATGCTAAATTCTTTATCAAGCAAGGCTTTGCCTACGATGATACCACTTACTATGCCATTTAACTTTTTAAAATCTTCCAAGCTTGCCACACCTCCGCTTGCTTGAGTTTGTAAATGTGGAAATTTCTCATATAAAGCTTTATATAAAGTGATATTTGCTCCACTCATCGTGCCATCTTTAGAAATATCTGTGCATAAAATATGCTTTACATTTTTGTAAAAATTTAAAAGATCAAATAATTTTTCATCGCTTGTTTTACTCCATGCATCAACAGCCACAAAAAACTCATCTTTAATGCAAACACTATCAAGCGCTAAGACTATACTTTCTACACCAAATTCACTCAAAAGCTCTTGTGTAAAGGCTTTATTTTTAACCGATAAAGAGCCTATAACTACGCGTTTAACACCGCTATCAAACAAAGCTTTAACCTCATCTTTAGTGCGAATTCCTCCACCTACTTGAAGATTTACTCTAATTTTTGAAGCTAGGTTTTCTATGAGTTTTAGTTGTCTTTTACTAGGATCTTTTGCACCGCTTAAATCCACCAAATGAAGCCAAGTAATGCCTTGATCCTCATACTCTTGAAATTTAGCTAAAGGATCAAAGCTGTATTCTTGCTTTTTAGTATAATCTCCTTTATAAAGCCTTACTACTTTACCATCTATTAAGTCTAATGCTGGAATGATTTGAGTTTGCATTTTTACCTACATATTTATGAAATTTTTTAATAATACTTCACCCGCTTCGCCACTTCTTTCAGGGTGAAACTGCACACCATAAAAATTGTCTTTGTTTAAACTTGCACTAAATTTAGTAGAATACTCACACTCTGCGATGGTGTATTCATTTAAACTCACACAATAACTATGTACAAAATAAAAATAAGCTCCATCTAAACCTTTAAAAAGCCCATGTGAGCTAAAGACTTGATTCCACCCCATATGCGGGAAAGTAAAATTTGCTTTTTCTTGGAATTTTTGTGTCTCAAAAGGCATAATGCCGAGTGTTTTTTGGTGTAATTCTTCTGAAAATTTACCCAAAATTTGCATACCAAGACAAATACCTAAAAGTGGTTTTGTGGTAGTTTGGATAAAATTTTCTAAATTAAGTGCTTTTAGATTAGCCATTGCTTTAGCTGCGGTGCCAACCCCAGGAAGTAAAAGCTTATCTGCTTGCGAGAGTTCTTTTAAATCATGTGTGATAATACTTTTTTGTCCTAAACGCTCGAGCGCAAAAGCAAGAGAAGCTAAATTCGCACAACCTGTATCTATAATAGCTAGTTTCATATCATTCTCTCTTGAAATAAATTTGCTTTTGTTAAAACTTTCAAGTCGTTAATCTTGTTTTTAATCATTTGAAAATTTTTCTCTAACTCTATTTTACGATTTACAGAAATTTTAATAAATTCATCTTCTTTTTCAAAACCTATAAATTTTCTATTTAATAAATTAGCTGCAATCCCTGTAGTCGAACTTCCACTAAATGGATCGCAAATTAACGAATTTTCATTACTTGCCATTAAAATTAATCTAACAAGTAAAGGTAATGGCTTTTGGGTGGGGTGTTTGCCATTATTTTTTTCCCACGGAGCTATAGCGCTAAATTGCCACACATCTCGCATTTGCTTATTTTCATTTAATTTTTTCATCAACTCATAATTAAATATATGTTTATGTTTAGGACTTTTTCTAGCCCATATAATTTGTTCTGTAGAATGAGTTAAGTATCTACAGGAAAAATTAGGCGGTGGGTTAGTTTTTTGCCAAGTAATAATATTTAAAATTTTAAAATCAAGTTTTTGTAAAATTCTGCCAAGAGAGAAAATATTATGATAAGTTCCGCTTATTAAAATACTTCCAGTATCTTTAAGTGCTATTTTTGCATTTGAAAGCCATTTTAAGTTAAACTCATCTATTTTTTCAATATCATCACCTTTATCCCATTGCCCCTTATTTACACTTACTATTTTACCACTTTGGATACTCAAACCATCATTAGATAAAAAATAAGGAGGATCTGCAAAGATTAGATCAATTTGATTTTCAAATTGAGGTAATAATTTATTACAATCATTTTGATAAAGCTGAAAAAGTTTATCTTTACTTGTAAAAATAGACTTAGACATTTTTTACCTTTAAGATAAAATCATTAATATTAGAAAGATTATAAATTTCTACTTTTTTATAAGCTTCTTCAAGTTTATTTTTAGCTTTTAACCAACCTTGACCATCTGTTATCCATATAAATTCATATTGAGAAAACCGATCAAATTTAGGAGCTAGTTCTTGATAAGCTCTGGCAACTTCATTTAGTTTACTTCCCGCACCTGCATAAAAATTACATTCTATAAAATAAGTTTTTTTAGAAGAAAAAATTACAAAATCAAATTTTTTTATATCTTCACCAAAAGCTTTATGAAGTTCAGGAAATTTTTTAATATTTACCTGCTCTTCAAATTTTAAACAATGTGGAGTAAAAATTTCTTTTAATTGCATTTCCATTATTTTACCACTACGATTTTTTCTCGCATTAGTATCAAGCCCCACTTCTATTCCGAATACATAATCATTTAAATTTTTAATCTCATGAGTAGAAAAAATTTCTAACAAGCCTGTTTCGCAAATAAAATTATAAACACTATCTGAATTTTTAAAATACCCTTCCAAAGATACAAAATTTGAAAATTGATTTATAACAATGTCCTTTTTATCTTTATCTCTAACCGCAATTAATACATTTAAAACATTAAAAGCTTTTGGATATTCTTCAAAAAGTTCTTCTATAGATTGCCTTAATTCATTTTTGCTTTTTCCTAGTAGAAAATTTAAATGATTAAGATAGATGCTAATTTTATTTTTATTTCTTAAGCATTTTTCCCAATCTACATAAAAATCTAAATGTCTATTTGTAGCTTGCAAACTATTTATAAATTTTTCAAAACTAAGTTCATTTTTCATATCACTCCTTTAGAGCTTGCTAGGTTTTCATTTTCTATTTTTATAGCCATTTTTAAAGCTCTTGCAAAGGCTTTAAAAAGTCCTTCAGCTTTGTGATGATCGTTTTTGCCTTTAACTTTTAAATGCAAACTCGCACCCATAGCATAGCTTAGTGAGTAGAAAAAATGCTCTATCATTTCTGTGCTTAATTCTCCAAGTTTTTCTTTTTTAAATTTAGCCTTATAAACTAAATGCGGTCTATTGCAAAAGTCAATCGCACAACTTGCCAAGCACTCATCCATAGGTAAAACAAAGCCATATCTTGCAATGCCTATTTTTCGATCTAGTGCATTTTTAATAGCCTCGCCCAAAGCAAGTGCAACATCTTCTACGCTGTGATGTTCATCAACTTCTAAATCTCCTTTGCATTTTATCTCCAAAGATATATTTGTATGCGTAGCAATTTGCTCTAACATATGATCAAAAAATGCGATATTTGTTTTGATATTAGCTTTTGCTTTTTCATTAAAAGCTATTTTAACTTGAATTTGGGTTTCTTTGGTATTACGCTCTATACAAGCACTGCGGTAATTTTGCAAGATAAAACCAGCGATTTGCTCCCAGTTAAAATCGTTTTTATCATATTTTAAACCTTGAATTTCAAGATTTTGCGCCAAAAGCATATCGCTATCTCTATCGCCTATGACAAAACTTTTATTTTTATCATAAAGTTTATTTTTGATATAGTTTTCAAGCATGGCAGTTTTTGGCTTCCTGCAAGCACAATTTTCATGCTCAAAATGTGGGCATATAAAAATATCTTCAAATTCTATGCCACAACTTTGAAAAACACTTAGCATTTTTTCATGAGCCTTGTCAAAATTTTCCTTAGGAAAAGAATTTGTGCCTAGGCCGTCTTGATTACTCACCATAACAAATTTAAAACCAAAATTTTTTAACTTTAAAAGTGCATTGATGGCACCTTTTTCAAACTCAAGTTTTTCTAAAGAGTCAATTTGAAAATCATCTTTTGGCTCATCAATGAGGGTGCCATCTCTATCAATAAATAAAATTTTTGCACTCATTTTAGACTTTCTAATCTTAAACTCACGGCATTTTTATGCCCATCAAGCCCTTCAGCTGCTGCTAAAATTTCCACCACAGGCCCAAGTTTTTTAAAGCCTTCTTTGCTAAGTTCTTGTACAGTCATTCTTTTCATAAAATCAGCAAGCCCTAAAGAAGAATAAGACTTAGTAAAACCATAAGTTGGTAATACGTGATTTGTCCCACTTGCATAATCTCCCATAGATTCTGGAGAATACTCACCTAAAAATACCGAACCTGCATGCATAATATCATCAAGCAAGCTAGATGGATTTTGTGTATGAATGATCAAATGCTCGGGTGCATAGTCATTTGAAATGCTTATAGCATGTTTTATATCTTTTGCAAGAATGATTTTAGAGTGTGCTAAAGATTTTGAAGCAATTTCTTTACGCGAGAGTTTTTCAAGCTGTAAAGCAACTTCACTATCTACTTCTTTAGCTAATTTTTCACTTGTGCAAACTAAAATCGCTTGAGAATCTGCTCCATGCTCAGCTTGTGAGAGTAAATCCGAAGCTATAAATTTAGCATTAGCAAACTCATCTGCTAAAACTAATACCTCTGAAGGTCCTGCTTGCATATCAATAGCTACTCCATGATTATTAACTTGCTTTTTGGCTTCAGTTACAAAGGCATTTCCTGGGCCAAAAATTTTATCTACTTTTTGCACACTTTGCGTTCCATAAGCAAGCGCTGCTATGGCTCCTGCTCCACCTATTTGATACACTGCATCAACTTCGCAAAGTTTTGCTACAAAAGCAATGGCAGGGTGTAGTGGCGCTGGGGAAGCTAAGGCTATAAATTTACATTTTGCAATTTTAGCTGGGATAGCTAGCATGAGTGCGGTTGAAAAAAGTGGTGCTAAGCCTCCTGGTATATAAAGTCCTACTTTTTCAATGGCTCTTGTTAGCACCTTGCAAGTTACTCCTTCAAAGGTTTGAACTTCTATAGTTTGGCTTTCTTGAGCTTTGTGGAATTTATAGATATTTTCATAAGCTATTTTAATAGCTTGTTTTAACTCATCATCAATTTGCTCTGCTAAATTACTAAGCTCTTCATCGCTTAGTTTGATGGAATTTAACTCTACTTTATCAAATTTTACAGCCATTTGTTTTAAAGCTTCATCGCCATTTGTTTTAACATCTTCAATGATTTGTTCTACTATGGTTTTAACCTGTGCATTAGCACTCATAGCAGGACGCTTGAGTGCTAATTCTTGTTCGCTTTGGTTTAATTTTTCAAAATCAAGTATTTGCATTTTTATCCTTTAAGAGAGCATTTTTTCAATAGGTAAAACTAAAATCGCACTTGCACCTTCTTTTTTCAAAGCTTCCATAGTTTCCCAAAATAAATTTTCTTGACTTACCATATGTAATGCCACTCTAGCTTTATCATTTTCTAAAGGCAAAATCGTAGGTTTTTCAACACCTGGTAATAAAGCTGTGATTTTTTCTAGCTTTTCAATAGGAGCATGCAACATGATGTATTTTGACTCTCTTGCTTGCATAACCCCATTAATCCTAATGAGTAACTTATCGATTAATTCTTGTTTATGTAAAGCTAAACTTTCTTTTCTTTGGATAATACAAGCTTTTGACTTATAAATCACCATAACTTCTTTAAGTCCATTTGCTTTTAAAGTAGCACCACTTGAAACTAAATCACAAATTCCATCAGCTAAATTTGCACTTGGTGCTACTTCAACTGAGCCTGTTAGCATACAAGTTTTATAAGGGATGTTATTTTCTTCCATAAAACGCTTTAAAAGCTGTGGATAAGAAGTTGCTATGCGTAAATTTTTAAAACTTTCTATACCTTTATACTCGCTATTTTCTGGCAATGCTAAAGACAAACGACACCCACCAAAATCAAGCTTTTTAAGCATTATAAAATCTGCATTTTCGTTTTTTGATTTTCTTTCTAACTCATTTTCTTCTAAAACATTTTCTCCAACTATACCAAGATCTACCACTCCATCAAAAATTAATCCTGGTATATCATCATCTCTTACTCTAAGTAGATCAATAGGTAAATTTGTAGAAAAAGCAATCAAGCTTTGATCGTGTATGCGAAGTTTTACACCTATAGACTCAAGCAAGGCGATAGAATCTTTGCTTAAACGACCTGATTTTTGTATAGCTATGCGTAATCTTGAATTTTCTTGCATTTTTTTCCTTTTTTGTAGTTAAAAAGATTAATAGTAGCAAAAAATGGATAAAAATACAAAAAATAGTAAGTAAATGAATAAAAATAAGAAGTTTTTAGCCTTTAAAAAGGCTAAAAATTAAGCTACGAATTCGATGAAAGCCATTTCTGCAGCATCGCCACGGCGAATTCTTGTTTTGATAATTCTTGTATAGCCACCGTTTCTATCTGCAAATTTAGGTGCGATTTCTGTTACAAGTTTATGTGTAGCTTCCTTATCTTGCAAGCTAGCAAAAACTGCTCTGTGAGCATTGAAATCGCCTTTTCTTGCACGAGTGATCAATCTTTCAACATAACCTCTTAATTCTTTTGCTTTAGGTAATGTTGTTTCTATTTTACCTGCTTTAATAATAGCAATGGTAAGGTTTTTTAATAAGGCTGCACGATGAGTAGAAGTGCGACCTAACTTTCTATATCCATGTCTATGTCTCATTGATTATCCTTCATTTTGTGCTTTTAATTCTGTAATTTTTTTCTTTAGCGTTTCTTTTGCACTATCACTGAGTTTTGAATTTCCTATAGGGAAACCTATAGATTCCATTACGCTTTTAATCTCATCTAAAGATTTTTTACCTAGATTTTTTAAATCTGCAAGTTCGCTAACACTCATTAAAGCAAGCTCACCGATATAAACCACATTTGCTTTTTCTAAGCAGTTAAAACTTCTTGCGCTTAAATTTAACTCAGTTATATTTTGAAGTAATTTTACATGTTCTACTTCATTATTTGGTGTTTGACTTCTTACAACGCTTTGCGCATTAGTGATTTTATCAAACACTGATAATTGTTTATACATTGCTTCTAAAGCATTTTTAAAAGCATCACTTGGTGAAATTTGACCATCGGTTGTGATTGTAAAAACAACTTTTTCATAATCTGGATTATCTTCAAAAAGCACTTTTTCTATATCGTAAACCGCATGTTTTACCGGAGTAAAGAATGCATCAAGTGCTATAAATTCAGGATCTAAGAAATTTTGAATTTCTTCAGAAGGCACATAACCTATACCTTTTTCAATGATTAAAGTAAATTCTAAATCCGCATCTTCATTAATCGTTGCAAGATAGCTATCTGCATTCACAACTTCAACAACTTCATTGTCTAAGTCTTTTCCGCAAATTTCTTTTGGTCCTTTAAAACTAAAAGTTACGATTTCTTTTTCAGAATCTGTTTTTAGTTTAAATCTTAATTTTTTTAGATTGATAATAAACAATGCTACATCTTCAAGCATACCACGCATACTATCAAATTCATGTGCTACGCCTTTGATTTTAACTCCTGTTGGAGCAAAACCTACTGTGCTTGAATAAAGCAAACGACGCAAAGGATGCGCCAAAGTAATAGCATAGCCGATTTCAAAAGGCCATGCGCTTACTTTTGCTACTGTATCACTGATATTTTCAATACTAAACTCTGTTGGTGTATAAGCAGAAGTTGTAATATGTCTCATATCAAAAACCTTTATTATTTAGAGTACAACTCAACGATATATCTTTCCTCAACTGGAATGATAACTTCTTCTCTTTCAGGTTTTCTTGTAAAAATTCCAAATCTTTTATCTTTTTCTACATCAACCCAAGCAACTATACCAGTTTGAGCAGTAAGTTCGATCGCTCTTGAAATTTGAGGATTGTTTTTACTTTTTTCAATCACTTCAATTTTTTGACCTGCTTCTACTCTATAACTAGGAATATCCACTCTTTTACCATTTACTAAAATATGTCCATGGGTTACAAGTTGTCTAGCAAAACGGCGTGTTGTAGCAAAACCCATTCTATAAACAACATTATCAAGTCTTTGTTCTAAAAGCTGAATTAAAAGTGCACCGGTGTTGCCATCTTTTCTAGCAGCTTCACTAAACAATCTTCTAAATTGTTTTTCGCTAACCCCGTACATAAATTTAGCTTTTTGTTTTTCTCTTAATTGAAGTCCGTATTCGCTGATTTTAGCTTTTCTTTGTCCATGCTGACCTGGTGCGTAAGGGCGTTTATCTAAAGCACTTTTACCTGCTAATCTTCTTTCGCCTTTCATTGCCAAGCTTACGCCAAGTCGTCTTTCTAATTTCTCTACTGGTCCTCTATATCTTGCCATTATAATTCTCCTAAATCTTATATCTTATTCTTAGACACGACGACGTTTTGGTGGTCTACAACCATTATGAGCTAATGGGGTAATATCTTTTAAGAAAGTTACTTTAATACCTTCCATAGCACCTACACTCTTAACCGCTGTCTCACGACCACTTCCTGGTCCTTGTACTTTAATACCTACTTCTTTAATACCATGTTCTTTTGCTTTATTTAAAGCATCTTCTACTGCTTGTTGTGCTGCATAAGGAGTTGATTTTTTAGAACCTTTAAATCCTAAACCACCTGCACTACTCCAAGCGATAGCATTTCCCATTTCATCAGTTACAGTAACCATAGTATTATTAAATGTTGCACTGATATAAACTATACCTTTAGCTATATTTTTTTTAACTACTTTTTTCTTAACTACTTTTCTTTTTGCCATTTTCTATCCTTATGATTTTGCACCAACGGTTTTTCTCTTACCTTTTCTAGTTCTGGCATTTGTTTTTGTTTTTTGACCACGAACTGGTAAGCCTTTTCTATGTCTTAAGCCTCTAAAGCTTCCTAGATCCATCAATGCTTTGATATCCATAGCAACTTGTTTTCTAAGATCACCCTCAACCATGTAGTTTTCTTGAATTTCTTTACGGATAGCTGCTGCTTCATCTTCACTTAACTCATGAACTCTTTTATCATAAGAAATTCCTGTTTTATCTAAGATTTTTCTTGAAGTATGCAAACCTATACCATAAATATAAGTCAAGCCATATTCAATTCTTTTTTTCTTTGGTAAATCCACACCTGCAATACGAGCCATAAATTATCCTTGTCTTTGTTTGTGTTTTGGATTTTCGCAAATAATGCGAACTACGCCTTTACGACGAACTACTTTGCATTTGTCACACATCTTTTTAACAGATGGTCTAACTTTCATGCTTTACTCCTGTTATTGTAAATTCCACTTTTTTTACAACTGCACCAGGTTTTTAGAGCAACCAACTATTTTCAAAATAAGTGGTGATTTTGAAAATACTTCTTCATACAGTTTTATTGCAATTTCTGCAAAAGTGCTAATTATACTTTACTTTTGCTTTTAAACAACTTAGACTTATTTGTATCTAAATGTAATACGACCCTTATCAAGACTATAAGGCGTTAACTCTACTTTAACTCTATCGCCAGGCATAATTCTAATATAATGCATACGCATTTTACCTGCAATATGACAAAGTATTACATGTTTATTATCTAATTCAACTTTAAAAGTTGCATTAGGTAAAGCTTCGATTACATTACCATCGATTTCGATAATATCATCTTTTGCCAATGCATTCTCCTTTCTATTAAAATACAAAACTATTATTTTAACACAATTTTTCTTTTTAATTTTTTAATATTTTTTAACAAACTATGATATTTTTTTACTATAATTATAAAATTACTACAAAAAAGAAAGTATTTAGATGCCAAAAAGTTTAAAAAGAAGTGATTATAAAACACTTTCCTTATCTTCTTTAGGTGGGGCCTTAGAATTTTATGACTTTGTGATTTTTGTCTTTTTTGCTAATTATATTTCAAGAAATTTTTTTCCAAGTGATTTAAGTGATTTTTGGAAACTTTTAAATACTTATGGGGCTTTTGCGGCAGGATATTTAGCTAGACCACTTGGTGGTATAGTTATGGCGCATTTTGGTGATAAATTTGGTCGCAAAAAAATGTTTATGTTTAGTATTTTGCTGATGGTTGTTCCAACTTTTTCTTTAGCTTTCATACCTACTTTTGAAAGCATAGGTTATTTAGCTCCTATTTTTTTACTACTTGTTAGAATAGCTCAGGGCATAGCCATAGGCGGAGAATTACCTGGTGCTTGGGTATTTGTAAAAGAACACGCGCCCGATGGAAAAGATAGTTTTTATATCAGTGCCATTAATGCTTCCATGGCTTTTGGTATTCTTTTAGGATGTGTTGTTGCGCTAATAATTAATCATTGCTTTGATCAAGAATCAATTTATGATTATGCTTGGCGTATTCCGTTTGCCATAGGTGGAATTTTTGGTATTATTTCTATATACCTTAGAAAATTTCTAGAAGAAACACCTGTTTTTCAAAAAATGCACCAAGAAAATAACTTAGAAAAATTTCCTTTAAAAGCTCTTTTTAAAGAAAAAAATATTTTTTTAGATATCATCGCTTCTATGCTTTTAACATGGATGCTTACAGCTTGTGTGATTATACTTATTTTACTTATGCCAAATTTTATACCTGAAGTTTTAGTTCTTGATAAAACAGACGCTATTTTAATACAAATGATTGCAATAGTGATTTTATCTTGCGGAACCTTGCTTGCTGGAATTTGGGTAGATAAATTTGGTTTTTTAATGACTAGTTTGGTATTTGCAATAGGTTTTAGCCTTTCTTGCTTTTTTTATTTTTATTTTTTCTATGCACAAATTTTACATTTGAGTATATATTTTTATTTCATAGCATGTTTTTTTGGTGGTATTAATGCTTTAGCACCTATTTTAATGTGTAAAATTTTTAAACCAAGTATTCGTTTTAGTGGGATTTCTTTTTCTTATAATATAGCCTATGCTATAGCAGGTGGTTTTACACCTCAACTTGTATTTGCATTGCACTCTTTGGCTGTAAAACCTGAAAATCCTTTTGTATATGGAATTTTTATTTATATTCTATTTCTTTCATTAATAACATTGATAGCTGCTGTATTTACTTATAAGAGATTAAGATTTTAATGTTATAATTAAGAAAAATTATTAATTAAAAATTTATAAAAATAAAGGAAAATGATTATGAAAATTTTTATTGTTTTAATATTTTCTTTACTACCGCTTTTAGCGCTTGAAATGATCACACCTATACCAGAAAGCATACCTTATGATAAAGAAAAAGCTATTTTAGGGAAAAAACTCTATATGGATACAAGTTTATCAAAAGATAAAAAAGTATCTTGCAATAGCTGTCATGATATTACAAATTTTGGAGTTGATAATAAAACCTTTTCAACAGGTATTAATGGTATAGTAGATGAACCATTCCATACCCCTACAAATTTTAATGCTGTTTTTAATCTAGCACAATTTTGGAGAGGCAATGCAAAAGATTTGCAAGATCAAGCCAAACATCCTTTGTTAAACCCTAAAGAAATGGGATTAAAAGACGCAAATGAAGTGATACAAATAGTAAAAGCTAACGCAGTTTATGAAAAAGAATTTAAAAAACTTTATGGAGAAATAACCTTTGATAATATAGCACATGCTTTAGCAGAATTTCAAAAAACCTTACTCACTCCAAATTCGCCTTTTGATCGCTACCTAAAGGGCGATAAAAACGCTATAAGCGAACAAGCAAAAAGAGGTTATAATGCTTTTTTATCAAATGGTTGTATAGCGTGTCATCAAGGACAAAATATAGGTGGTAATATGTATCAAAAAATGGGGGTATTTGTGCCTTATGATAATGGAACAAACTGGAAAGGACGCTATGAGATTACTCAAGATCCTCATGATCAATTTGTAGTAAAAGTACCAAGCCTTAGAAATATAGCTAAAACTGCTCCTTATTTTCACGATGGCTCTATGCCAACCCTTGATGCTTGTGTGCAATTTATGGCGTATTACCAACTTGGTAAATTTTTAGAACAAGATGTAGTTGATGATATAGTTGCTTTTTTAAATTCTTTAACAGGAGAATACCATGACCCACTCAAATAAAAAATCTTTTTCTTTTTTAAAACAATTTATTACTTTATCTATAGTGGTTTTGGTATTGCTTTTAACTTTGACTTTGTTTATTTTTAATACATACAACACTACAAAAAGAAATTCACTCATCATGGGTTCTTTTCAAAAATTAGAAATTTTAGATACCAAAATAGATGAGATTTTTAAAAATAAACTCAATTTGCAAAATTACGATACTAGTGTTGCTTTGGTACAAGATTTTGAAAATACTTTAGCAATTTTAAAAGCTAATAAAATAGACACCAAAAAAATACAAACCATTTTTGAGAAAAAAAATGCTCAATTACAGCATTTTAAATCAGCTAATTCTATTGCTATAAATTCAAAACTTTATCTTTATGAAATTCAACAAGAAATCATCAAACAAACAAATCAACTAGCACTCACTATCCAAGAAGCTAAACAAATAGATTATATAGGAGATATATTAAGTATTATAGGAACTATGGATATATTAGAACCTTTAGCACAAAATAGACTACAAAATCTTGTCGCAAATTTGAATGCGAAAGACTCTCAATTGCCACAAGAATTATTTGAGCTTTTTAGCACACATTGTAAAATGATACTCAGTCAGATTAAAATTTTAAAAGATAATTCTCAAAGTTTTCTTGATCAAGAATTACAAAAAGAAATCATTACTCATAAAAATTTAATTGCACAAGAAATCAACCTTAATAACAAATATAATCTTTACACCGCTATAGGAATTTTCTTATTTACCTTAGCTGTGTTGATTTTTTTCATACTTTTAACACTAAAAAAAGTAATCATACCTATATCTTTACTTGAAAAACTAAGTGCAAACTTAGCTGGTGAGCATGCAAATTTAAGTGCAAGATTAGATATTGACAAAAAAAGTGAATTAGCTACAAGTGCTGGCCATATAAACTCTTTTATACAAATAGTACAAAATTCAGTTTTAGAAGCTATACAAACTGCAAATTCAAGCCATAAAAGCTCACAAAAACTCTCTCAAAATGCTGAAGTTTTACAGCAAAGCTCACTTTTACAGCATGAGCAAATTTCTAATGTCTATGAAATAAGCTCTATCTTAGAAAGCCATATAGACTTAACTCAAAACCTAGCTAAAAACACTATAAACGATATGCATGATATGCAAGAAGTGATGGGAGAGGTTGAAACAACACTTAAAGAATTAGTAGAACTTATATTACTAAGTGGCGAAAAAGAACAAAGTGTTTTAAGTGCTATGGATATGCTAGTGCAAAGTGCTGATAGCATAGTAGAAGTTACTACAACCATAAAAGATATAGCCGATCAAACCAACTTACTTGCACTAAATGCAGCCATTGAAGCTGCGCGTGCAGGCGAGCATGGACGTGGCTTTGCTGTGGTTGCTGATGAAGTTAGAAATCTAGCTGATAAAACCACAAAGTCTTTAGTCGCTATAGAAACCACCGTAAGAACTATAGTACAACAAATCAATGATAATAAAAGCTTAATGGATGGAATTCATCAATCCATGAATGACACTTCTAACAAAGCTAATATCTTACAAGGTGAAGTTGGAACTTCTATAGAAAAATTAAAAACAAGTATTCATTCTACGAAAATCATGGAAGAAAAAAGCGATGAATCAAAAGCTAAAATGAATGAGCTAGAACAAAATATAGAAAAAGTAACCGAACTTGCAAATTGTGTTAAAAATTACTCCCTTGATTTAACGCAAATTTCACAAGATGTTTTAGAAAATGCTTCTAAACTTTCAGAAAAACTAAAAACATTCGAGTAAGAAAGATTAAACTTTCTTACTTAGATAAAATATCTGCCTTGCCATTTATAATAGCAACACAATGCTCATAGTGAGCCGCATTTAAACCATCTTTGCTCCCTGCTTCCCAATTGCCTTTTAAATGTACCGGCGTGCCATCTTTTTGACACACCATAGGTTCTATGCAAAATACCATACCATTTTTGATTTTAGGGCCACTTTTTGCACTAGCCCCTGGTTCTAAATAATTTGGAATTTCAGGCTCACCGTGTGGTTTTTTACCTATACCATGACCACAATAACCTTTCAAAGGCACAAAACCTCTTTTAGTAATAAACTCACCAAGCTCACAAGAAAGCTCTTTAAAACGCATACCCTCTTTGATAATATCTATAGCATAATACAAAGCATCTTTAGCACAAGCAATCAAAGCTTCATCAGTAGCTGAAATTTTACCTATAGGTATAGTCCTTGCTGCATCTCCATAATATCCATCTATACAAGTACCCACATCAAGCCCTAAAATATCGCCTTCTTTTAAAATACGCTCATCGCCTACACCATGAATACAAGCTTGATTAAGCGAGATACAAATACTACCTGGAAAACCATACAAACCTTTAAAAGATGGTTTTGCACCATGATCAAGTATAAATTCTTCCGCTTTAATGTCAATTTCTTTTAAACTCATACCTGGAACTATGATACTTTCTAGATAATCAAGCGTTCTAGCTACAAGTTCATTTGCTTTGCGTAATTTTTCTATTTCTGCTGGTTTTTTGATTTCTATCATTTATGTTTTCCTTAAAATTTTTAAAAATTTAGCATTTATGCGCTTTTAAAAGCTTTAAGGAAAAACCTTAAGTTCTAAAACTTAAGGTTTTAACATACACTTGTAAGATTAGTAGCTAAGCCACCTAAAGAAGTTTCTTTGTATTTTGAGTTCATATCCTTGCCGGTTTCATACATAGTTTTTATGACCTCATCAAGACTTACTTTTGGAGTTGATTTTCTACTCATTGCCATTCTAGCAGCCGAAATCGCTTTGATCGCTCCAAAGGCATTTCTTTCTATACAAGGAATTTGCACTAAACCACTTACTGGATCACAAGTTAGCCCCAAATGATGCTCCATCGCAATTTCAGCAGCATTGCAAGCTATCTTTGCATCAAAACCCATCACAGTAGCCATAGCTCCTGCTGCCATAGAACTTGCACTACCAATTTCAGCTTGACAACCAGCTTCAGCACCACTTATACTTGCGTTTTTCTTATAAAAAGAACCTATTAACATAGCAGTTAGTAAAAAATTAATAGCCTTTTCATCATTAAAACCAACCGTGTGATTTTTAAGATAGAGCATTACAGCAGGTACAACAGCACATGCTCCATTAGTTGGTGCAGTTACTACTCTAGCTCCGCTTGCATTTTCCTCTGCAATAGCAATAGCATATAAAGAAATAAAATCAATAATTCCTAAAGGATCACTTGTCATAGCCAAACGTTCATTAAGTCCTTTCGCACGGCGTTTTAAATGTAAATTTCCTGGAAGGAAATCTGAACTTGGATGAATACCATTATAATAAACCTCTTGCATTACTTCCCAAATTTCTAAACAATAAGCTCTAATTTCTTCTTTGGTGTGAAATTGAAGCTCATATTCATAAGAAAGTTTTGCTAGATCCCATGATTTTTCTTCACAAATTTTTAAAGCATCGCTTGCATTGTTAATATCAAGTTCTAATTTAGTATGTTTTTGCTCACAAGCTCCATCTTTGTGTTTTTGAAGCTCAGCTTCACTCATAACAAAACCACCGCCTACTGAATAATAAATTTCTTCAGCAATGATTTCTCCATTTTCATCATAAGCACTTACTTTTAACCCATTTTCATGCAAAGGCAAAAAGTCTTTTTCAAAAATCAAATCTTTATCATAATCAAAACTTAATTCTTTTTGAGCATTTAAAACCAAAATTTTATCTTGCAAAATTTTATTAAACACGCGATCTTGCAAAGCAGCGTTAAGCTCTTTTGCCTTTAATCCACTCAAACCCCATATAATAGCTTTATCACTTAAATGGCCTTTACCGGTAAGTGATAAAGAGCCATAAAGTTTGATTTGAATTTTTGTAATTTGTGTGATTTTATCTTTGATTTTTTCACAAAACATATTCCCTGCTAACATTGGTCCTAAAGTATGAGAAGAAGAAGGACCAACACCAACTTTAAATATACTTAAATTACTACTCATTCACTAGCACCTTAAAAAGTATAAATTACAGTGATGATTGTCAAAATACCTGTGATAAACACAAATGCATCTAAAGCTTTGTTTTGGAATTTTTTCATTTTAGAAACAGTATAAATTGCAATCATAGGCATCAAGAATAAAATCGCAGCAATAATTGGACCACCTAAGCTTTCAATAAAGCCTAAAATACTTGGGTTTACATAAGCGGTAATCAACATAATAATATACATTACTAAAGTTGAATAAACTGCGATTTTTTTCAAATCAGGATTTTCATTACCTGCTAATTTGCAGCATTTTCTAACTATACCATAAGCACCTTCTCTAGCACCAAAATAATGTCCAAAGAATGAACTAGAAATTGCCAAAAATGCGATTAATGGACCACCATAAGAAATAAATGGATTATCAAGTTTGTTAGCAAAATAAGAAAGTACAGGTATGTTTTGCGCTCTAGCTTCAGCAAGTTCTGCAGGAGTTAAAGAAAGCACGCAAGATACCACAAAAAACATAACAAAGGCAAGTAGCATTACAGAAGTTCTAAACAATACTTGATTTGCTTTTTGTACTGAATTTTCAGGATATTGTCTTTTTACACTTAAAGAAAAAGTAGAAATTGCTGGTGAGTGATTAAAAGAAAATACTAAAACTGGTAAAGTTAGCCATACTATAGTAATAAATTCTTTTGTTCCAGGAATAGCACTAAAACTTTCAAATGACCATTGTGGGATAAGATATAAAGAAAATAAAAATAAAATAGCACATAAAGGATACACAAGCCATTCACATACTTTAGTGATTAATTCTTCACTAAAAAGCATAATAAGCATAAAAATACTTACCAAAACAAAAGCAAAAACTGCTCTATAAAAAGGAAGCAAATTAGCTATAGTTTTTCCTTGCTCATTAACACTTGTTTGATACATAGCACTAATTGCATTTGCAAAAGAACCATTTGGATCTAAAAGTGGCAAGAATTGATTATAAATAAAACTCTCAAAAGTATTAGTTATACCTACACAATATGCTAAACAAATTGGAAAAATTGCAAAGAAATAAAGCACAGAAATAAAAATACTTACTTTTCTACCAAAATACTCTTCAGCCGCATGAGTAATGTCTTTATCATTACCATTTGCTTGGCACACAAAACGACTTAAAGCTCTATGGCTTAAATATACCATTGGAAAAATAATCAAAGCCATTACAACAACCGGCCAAAAGCCACCAACACCTGCCTTAATAGGTAAAAATAAAATCCCCGCACCAACTGCAGTCCCAAAAAGAGAAAGCATCCAACGCGTATCAAAAGAATTCCACTTAAGATTGTCCACATTTTCTCCTTGTAAAAAATAATAAAAAAAGCTTTTACCTAAAAACTTTTTGTATTATTTTACAAATACGCTCTAGCATAATTTGGCATAATTTTTTCTCTTTCATTTAAAGCAACTGCGGCTTCATTTGCAAAATTTGGATTTCTTAGTAATTTTCTACCATAACAAACCAAATCACACACCTCACCCAAAAGCAAAGCCTCACCTTCGCTAGCACTATTTATAAGCCCTACACAAGATATAGGAATTTTAACAACTTCTTTTAAGGCCTTAGCATAAGGAGCTTGATAAAGTGGTGCTATGTTTGGCACTAAAGAAGGTTTATTGATATTTCCTCCTGCTGAAACATCTAGCATATCAATGCCTAATTTTTCTAAAATCAAGGCAAGTTTTTTGCTATCTTCTAAATTCCAACCACCTCCTTGCCACTCTGTAGCTGAAATTCTTACAAACAAAGTAATATCAACTTCATTTTTTATACGCTTAATGATATCACACAAAAAACGAATTCTATTTTCAAAACTACCACCATATTCATCATCTCTTTGATTTGATAAAGGCGATAAAAACGAACTAAGCAAATACCCATGAGCACTATGAAGCTCTACTGCGTCATAACCTGCTTCTTTAGCTCTTTTAGCACTTTGAATAAATTCTTGCTCTATTTGTAAAATTTCATCTTTGCTTAAAACATGAAGTTTGGAAAATTTTTCACTAAAAGCTATATTACTTGGAGCTTTTAATATAGCCTCTTTACATGAGTTTTTACGGCCACTGTGGTTTAACTGAATGGCAATTTTAGCTCCAAAATGATGGCAAAGCTCAACAAGTTCTTTGTGTCCTTGAATTTGAAAATCCCCCCAAAGACCTATATCATTATCAGCTATTTTTGCATTTTCATTGATCGCACAAGCTTGAACTATGATAAGCCCAACACCACCCAAAGCTCTAGCTCCATAATGTATCAAGTGAAATTGATTAATCTTGCCATCTAAAACTTGCGTTTCATACATATCCATAGGGGGCATTACAATGCGATTTTTTACATAAAAATTTCCAATCTTTAGCTCACTTAAAAGTAAAGACATAATACCCCTTGAAATATTTTTATATTACTATAATAGAAAAAAATTAATTTTTCTTAAAACATATAGCAATTTTGACTAATATTATTATTTTTAATAAATAATTATTAAAAAAATATTTTTTGACTATATTTTTTTATCTTAATAATAATATTTCAAATATTAAAACATTCTATTATTTTTAAAAGAAAGTAAAATACAAAAGTGTAAAAATCACACAATTTAATCAAATAAGCTTTTCTCAAAACACTTTAACATAAAGCTTTTGCGGTGCAATGGAGAATAACCAAATACTTTAATCTTTTCTATATGAGCTTTTGTACCATAACCTTTGTGTTTATCAAAATCATAATTATTATATATTTTAGAAAAATAACACATTTTTTGATCGCGACTTACCTTGGCTAATATGCTAGCTGCTGAAACTTCTTGTACTTTCATATCAGCTTTAATCATGGTTTTTATACCCAAAACTCCGTAATTTAAATTTCCATCATATAAAATCTCATCTTGGTTAAAATGTTTTTTGATGATTTTTAAAGCTAGTTGCAAACACTGACTAAGCCCTAAAGTATCAATTTGCAAAGGTGAAAAAGCAAGGATTAAAAAATTTGAACTAGAAAGAATTTGCTCATATAGTTCTTCTCTTTTTTTTGCACTTAATTTTTTAGAATCAGCTAAACCATCAATATTTTTTAAAAGCTTACAAGCTCCTATGTGCATATCTCCAGCCAAAGCCCCGCGCCCAGCCTCATCTACTCCAACTAAAGACATTGTTTTTCCTTTATAATGCTATATTTTTCTACTAAATTTTCTAAAGAATAATTCATATTAGCAGGAGAGCTTGAAGGAAGTTCAAAAAATTCTTGCTCAGGATAAAATTTGCTAAAATATTTACTTGCAACTTTACCTAACACACAAATTTTTTCTATATTTGCCTTATCTAAAATAATATTTATATCGTTTGCTTTAGCATAAGAAATAGTTTTATCATCTGAATTTTTTATCTTACAACTTGCTATAACATCCCAAAGCGCTATATGATTTGCTTTTAAAAAAGCCTTTTGCTCTTGCACTGTTTTTAACTCACACTCAAATAATATTTCAAAAATACGCCAAAAACGATTTTTGCTATGTTGATAATAAAAATTTTCTTCTCTTGATTTAATAGATGGAAAAGAACCTAGTATCAAAACTTTTGAGTTTTCATCAAAAAAAGGTTCAAAAGGATGAGTTAGAATTTGCATATTAGACCTTGATAAAATAAAATATTTTATCATTTTTATCAAGGTTTTTAAAATTATCCTAAAAATTCGCGTTTGAAGTATTCTTTTGGAGCTTTACATAAAGGACAGGCATTTGGTGCTTTTTTACCACGGTGTATATGCCCACAAACTTCACAAACCCATAATTCTTCTACTTCTGAATTAAAGAAATCTTCTTCTTCAAGCATTTTTTTAAGTGCTAGATATTCTCTTTCATGTTCAATTTCTACTTTACCAATAGCTGTAAATAATCTTGCTATATTTCTTTTACCCTCATCTTCTGCAATTTTTGCAAAATTTGGATACATAGTGGTATGCTCATAGTTTTCGCCTTCTGCTGCACAAATTAAATTTTTAGCAGTTTCTTCTAAAGCTTTACCATCTACTAATTCATGATAAGCTTTAAATTCAGCTCTTGCGTGCCATTTTTCATTTTCTGCAGCTTCTCTAAAATGTTTTGCAATAGCATGCCAACCTTCTTCTTGAGCAATATCTGCAAATAAATCATATTTATTTCTTGCCATAGACTCGCCTGCGAAAGCTTTCATTAAATTTACAGCTGTTAGATCTTTAGTAATACACTCCATTTCTTGACCACAACAGCTAAGCTTTCCACCACCTACATTTTGCACTTCTACTTCATTGCCACATTTTTGGCATTTATAACTTTCATATTGTTTCATTTAATATCCTTGTGATTAATTAGGTAAGATTTTGATTGAAAAACTCCCCCAAATGTTATTGTAGCATTTGGGTGTTTAAGATTTTAGTATTTTAAGAAATATTCTTGAATTTTCTTAGGATCGCTTGTTTTAGTTAGAGCAAGCATTAATAATACTCTAGCTTTTTGAGGACTCATATCGCCTGTATCAATGAAACCAAGTTTTGCATCAGCATCGCTTACTGCAACTCTACCAGCTACTACGCGTGAGCTTACCGCTACATTAAGGCCCTTTTTAAGCAACTCTTTTAACACATCTTTTTGATAATCATGAATGCTACCAGCACCTGTTCCAGCTACAACTATACCTTTAGTTCCATTTTCAAACAAAGCTTTTGCTGCAACACCACTACCATCATTTGCATAACTATAAAGAATATCTACTTTTGGCAATTCTTTTAGCTTACTAACATCAAATGGAGATTTTTTGGTGTGTAATTTTGTATTAGTATTATAGAAAAATGCTTTTCCATCTACTATATAACCCATATCACCCATATCTGGTGAGCTAAATGCATTTACATTTAAACTATGGGTTTTCATAACGCCCCTAGCACTTTGAATTCTATCATTCATAGCTACCATTACGCCTTTATTTTTTGCTTGTGGATTTGCTGCTAATGCTACAGCGTTGTAAAGATTTTTAGGACCATCTGCACTAATTGCAGTTGATGGGCGCATTGCACCAACCAAAACAACAGGTTTGTCGCTTTTTACAGTTAAATTTAGGAAATATGCAGTTTCTTCCATAGTATCAGTCCCATGGGTAATTACAACTCCATCTACATCAGATTTTAAAAGCCTATTAACTTCTTTAGCAAGTTTTAGCCAAATTTCATTTGTCATATCTTTACTATCAATATTAGCAATTTGATCTCCGCTAATTACTGCTAAATCTTGAATTTGAGGCACTGCTTTAATCAAAGTATCAACCCCCAAAACACCAGCTGTATAACCTGTAGTAGCTACTGAACTATCAATCGAACCAGCGATAGTTCCGCCTGTAGCTAAAATTGCAACTTTTGGTTTTGCTTCCAAAATTCCTGCTCCTAAACTTAGTGCCATAGCTGCACACATTAACATTTTTTTCATGTTAGTCCTTTCATTAGAAATGATAAAGATTATAATGCAACTATGTTTAAATAAAAATAAATTATTAATATAAAAAATACTTTAGTAAATAGCTATTAATTTAAAGCCATAAATTTGCAATTTTTTTTAGTTTTTCTACATCACTTGAAGCATAAAATTCGATATTAACTTCTTCTTGGATTGATGTTAAGTTAAATTCTTGCTGTAATTGCAAAGCTATAGCTTCACCTGAATGAATAAGTTTTGTATTTTTACCAAAATATTCTGATAAAGAATGGGCGATTAAAGGAAAATGTGTGCATGCTAAGATTAGAGCATTAGGATGAAATTTGAGCTTATTAAAATAATACTCAAAAGCGGCTTTTAAAAAATCTCCTTGAAAAATCCCTTCTTCAACCATAGGTACAAAAAGCCCCGTTGCTTTTTCTTCTACTTTTAAAAAGCCTTCTTTAATTAAAGCTTGCTTATAAGCGTGAGAATCCACGGTAGCTTGAGTTGCAATGACTAATATATTAGAGTTTTTATCTTCTAAAGAGTTTTTAACTGCTAAAACTCCTGCTTCTATAACTCCAAGAACCGGAAATGGTGCATTTGCTTTTAGAATTTCTAAAGCATGCGCACTAACTGTATTGCACGCGATGATAAGCATATCTACTTTTTTTTCTTTGAAAAACTCTAAAGCTTCTAGAGAAAATTTAATGATAGTTTCTTTATCTTTAACCCCATAAGGCACTCTTGCAGTATCCCCATAGTAGATATATTCTTTAAAAAGTTTTGCTTGAAGTAAAGATTTTAAAACACTAAGCCCACCTACACCACTATCAAAAACGCCTAGTCTCATCAAAATCCTTAAAAAAGAAGAAAGTAGAAAATCTACTTTCTTATAAGCCTACTGCACTTAAGGTTTGGTATTTATTCATATAAATTTGAGCTTCGATTTTTCTCATTGTATCAAGTGCTACTTGAACTACAATCAAAACAGAAGTTCCACCAAAATAAAAAGGTACACCAAACAACTTCACAATAAGCCATGGTAATGTAGCTACAAGCCCTAAATAAATAGAACCTGACAAGGTAAGTCTTGACGCTACTTCATTAAGATAATTTGCAGTTCCTTCACCTGGTCTAATACCTGGTATGAAACCACCTTGTCTTTTAAGATTTTCAGCTATATCTTTTGCATTAAATACAATTGATGCATAAAAATACGCAAAGAAAATAACAAGTAAGAATGTTAAAAAATGAAAGAAAAATCCATTTGGATTTAAAAAGTCATAAATTTTTAACACATATTCATTTGTACTTGTTTGCAAAATAGTACTTGGAAACATCAAAATCGCACTTGCAAAAATAGGAGGAATTACCCCGCTTAAGTTGATCTTAATAGGTATATAATTCATAATGCGTTTGTTTTGATTTTGCATGATTACTTTTCTTGAGTAAGAAATAGGAATTCTTCTTTCTCCAAGCTCTACTACTATAATAGCCCAAATAGTAAGTAAAATTACAACTAAAATGGCAATGATAGTCAAGAAATTCATCTCACCTGTATTTACCAAATTTACTGTTCCACTAATTGCACCTGGAATTGTAGAAACAATACCACCAAAGATGATTAAAGAAATACCATTTCCTATACCGCGTTGAGTGATTTGTTCACCTATCCACATCAAAAGCATGGTACCTGCGAGCATAGAAATAGCAGAAAGTGCGATAAAAGTATTCATATCAATCATAATAGCTGATTGACCTGCTTTTCCATGAAGACTTTGTAAGCCTATAGAAACGCCTATACTTTGTATCAAAGTGATAGCTATAGTAGCATAACGGATAATTTGCATATATTTTTGCATACCATCGCGTTCTTTTTTCATTTTTCCTATGTTAGGAAAAGTTGCCGCTAAAAGCTCCATAATAATCGAAGCAGTAATATAAGGCATAATGCCTAGAGAGATGATGCTAAGTCTTTCAGCAGCACCCCCACTAAACATATTAAACAAGCCTAATGCATTAGATGCATTAGAATCAAAAAATTCCTTGATAACACTGACATTAACCCCCGGAACTGGAACATAAGCTAATATTCTATAAGCGAATAAAAAAGCCAATGTTATGAGAATTTTATTTGTCAATGTTTTATTCATTATTTTTGTCCGCTAAAAGTAATCTTCTCGTCTTTAATTTTACTAGCAAGATCTTTAGCGCTTGCCCCAATAAGCTTAACTTTATTTACATTTTTTGAAAGTTTATGAATGCTATTGATTGTTTCAAATGTAATTTCACTAAGCTCTTTGATTGCTGTAATTTTTTCAACATTAATCACATAAGGTTTTTCAAATTTAGAAGTAAAGCCTACTTTTGGTAAGCGTCTTTGAAGTGGTTGTTGACCCCCTTCAAAACCTCTTTTTTCATTATAACCTTTTCTAGCGGTTTGGCCTTTTCCACCTTTAGTAGAAGTTTTACCCATACCACTACCTTGACCACGGCCTATTCTTTTGGTTTTATGTGTTGAACCTGGTGCTTTTGTTAAATTCATTGATTATCCTTTAAGCATTGTAAGTGCTTTGATAGTAGCACGCACAACATTTGCTGAATTATTTGAACCTAAAGACTTAGTTAAAATGTCTTTAATACCTGCAAGCTCCACGATAGGACGTGTTGAACCACCTGCAATAACCCCTGTACCTTCGCTTGCTGGTTTAAGTAAAATTCTACTTGCGTTGTATTTTACTTCTACATCATGAGGGATAGTTGAACCTTTTGTTTTAACTTCAACAATGTTTTTAAAAGCATCATCAACTGCTTTTCTTATAGCATCTGGAACTTCTTTAGCTTTTCCATAGCCTACACCAACTAAACCTTTTCTATTTCCAACGATAACTAAAGCAGTAAATCTAAATCTTCTACCACCTTTAACAACCTTAGTAACCCTGCCGATATCGACGATTACTTCTTCAAATTCTTCTCTATTATATTTTTCCATCGATCTTCCTTTTGGGTTATAGTTTGATTCCGTTTTCTCTTAGTGCTTCAGCTAATGCTGCAATCACACCATGGTATAAATAACCATTTCTATCAAACACTGCTTCTTCTATGTTTTTAGCTTTTAAAACTTTTGCAAATTCAGCTGCTATTTTTTTAGCGCCTTCTTTATTTGCTTTAACACCAATTTTTCTTCCATCTACTGCTGCTAAAGTTACTGCTTTAACATCATCGATAGCTTGGATATATAAAGTTCTGTTTGATTTGAAAACAGAAACTCTTGGAAGAGCTTGTGTTCCTGAAATTTTTGCTCTAATTCTTTTTTTTCTTTTAATTCTTAAAGATATTTTTCTTTTTAATACATTTGCTCTCATATTCTATCCTTACTTCTTAGATGTCTTACCAGCTTTGCGGATAATACGCTCATCTGAATATTTAACACCTTTTCCTTTGTAAGGCTCAGGTGGTCTAAATTCACGAATTTGAGCAGCAACTTGACCTACCACTTGTTTATCACTACCTTTGATAATAACATTGTTTTTATCAACAGTAATTTCTATGCCTTCTGGAATAGCATAGTTGATAGGATGAGAAAAACCTAAAGCAAGTTCAAGAACTTTACCTTTTAACGCAGCTTTATAACCAACACCGTTGATTTCTAAAGTTTTGCTAAAACCATCAGTTAAACCGATGATGATGTTTTGAGCTAAAGCTCTATAAGTTCCCCAATAAGCTCTACTTTGTCTATCTTCACCTTTAGGAGAGAAAAGAATTTGTCCTTCTTTAATCTCAACATTAACATTTGCTTTTGTATCAAGCTCTTTTGCTAAATTTCCTTTTTTGAATTTTAGCAAGTTACCTTCTAATTTTACTTCTACTCCACTTGGAATAGCAACTGGTTGTTTACCTATACGAGACATTCATTTTTCCTTTTTACTTGTCTACGATATGACTACTTTATAAGAATGGATACCGAATACCATAAAAAGTAGAAACTCTTACCAAATAGTACATAAAACTTCGCCGCCAACGCCTGCTTTGTAAGCTTCGTCGTTAGCTAAAACACCTTTTGAAGTGCTTACTACAATAGTACCATAACCGTTTTTAAATCTTTTGATCTCATCTTTACCTTTATAAACACGACGACCAGGTTTAGAAATACGCTTAACTTCGTTAATTACACTTTTACCTTTTTCATCGTATTTTAAAACTACATTGATGAATTTCTTTTTATCCTCTTCAATAACATTAAAGCTTTCAATATAGCCTTTAGCTTGGAAAATTCCAAGTAAAGCTTCGATAACTTTAGAATGCAAAAGTTGAGTAGTTTCTAATCTTCTCATCCCTGCATTTCTAATTCTTGTTAGTGAATCTGAAATTAAATCATTTATCATGGTTCTTTCCTCTTACCAACTTGCTTTTTTAAGACCAGGAATTAAACCTTCATTTGCCATTTTTCTTAAGCAAACTCTACAAATTCCAAAATCTCTATAAACTGAATGTGGTCTTCCACAAATTTGGCATCTAGTATACCCTCTAACGCTAAATTTAGGTTTGCGGGCAGCTTTTGCAATCATTGATTTTTTAGCCATATTACTTTCCTTTTGCAAATGGCACACCAAATAATTCTAATAATTTTTGTGCCTCTTTATCTGATTTTGCTGTTGTAACGATAGAAATGTTCATACCATGAGTTCTTAAGATTTTATCATATTCAACTTCTGGGAACATTAACTGCTCATCTAAACCAAAGTTATAGTTTCCTCTTCCATCAAAACCATCTCTTGGAAGACCTCTAAAGTCTTTAACACGAGGAAGAGCTATAGTAATAAGCTTATCTAAGAAAGCATACATATTGTCTTTTCTTAATGTTACCATTACACCTACTGGGAAGCCTTCTCTCACTTTAAAACCAGCAACTGATTTTTTAGCTTTTGTGATAACTGCTTTTTGTCCAGCGATCAATGAAATAGTATCTGCAACATTTTGTAATACTTTTTGATCTTTTGCTAATTCCCCAGCACCTACACTGATTACAACTTTTTCAATAAAAGGAATAAGCATAGGATTTTTGATATCAAATTCTTTTACTAAAGCAGGTTTGATATTTTGATCATATTTTTCTTTCAATCTCATCATCTTATTCTCCTGCCTTTGCTACATTTGAAATATCCATTGGCATTTCTTTATTGATAAAACCGCCGTTTGGATTTTTATCACTTGGCTTAACAGCTTTTTTAGCAATTTTACAACCCTCAACAATTACTTTATTTGTTTTAGGAAATACTGCTAAAACTTTACCTGTTTTGCCTTTGTCATCACCTGCGATAACTTTTACCATATCATTCTTTTTAATTTTTAATTTCATTACAACACCTCCGGTGCTAGTGAAACAATTTTCATAAAGCCACCATATCTTACTTCACGACCTACTGGTCCAAAAATACGCGTTCCGATAGGCTCTCTTTTAGCATCAAGAATAACTGCCGCATTTTCATCAAAACGAATTAAAGAACCATTATCTCTATGAATTTCTTTTTTAGTTCTAACGATAACTGCTTTTACTACTTGACCTTTTTTAACTTTACCATTTGGTAGAGCTTTTTTTACAGATGCAACGATTACATCACCAACAGTAGCGTATCTTCTTTTACTACCACCTAAAACCTTAATACACATTAATTCTTTTGCACCGCTATTATCAGCAACTGCAAGCCTAGTAAAACTTTGAATCATTACTCAACTCCTGCTGATACTATAGTTTTTAAGCGAAATGATTTTCTCTTAGAAAGTGGTCTACATTCAATAGCAACTACAGTATTTCCCACTTTAAGCTCATTTCTTTCATCATGAATTAAATATTTTTTAAAGCGTTTTACGATTTTTCTGTATTTTGGGTGAACCACTTTTCTTTCAACCAAAATTGTTGCTGTTTTATCTCCAGCAATTTGAACAACAACGCCTTGAATTTCTCTTTTAAATGCCATTTTCTATCCTTATTTTAAAGCGCTAATTGCAGTATTGATTCTAGCGATGTCTTTTTTAACTTCGCTAATCTCTTTAGGATTAGTTAGCTGCATTGTTTTTAGCTTTTGTCTTAAAGTAAATAAAAGCACCTTTTTTTCTTTTAGCATTGTTGCAAGCTCACCTGCTGTTTTATCTTTAATCTCAGTATATTTCATTTTGGCTCTCTCTTGTAACAAACTTAGTTTTAAATGGCAATTTATGCATCGCTAAAGTTAAAGCTTGTCTTGCCATTTCTTCATTAACCCCTGCCATTTCATAAATGATACGACCTGGTTTAATGTTCATTACCCATTCTTCAACTGCACCTTTACCTTTACCCATACGAGTTTCTAAAGGTTTTTTAGTTAAAGGTTTATCTGGAAAAACTCTAATCCAAGTTTTACCTTGTCTTTTTACAAAACGAGTTAAAGCAATACGAGCTGCTTCGATTTGACGTGAGTTGATACGGCCAGCTTCAGTTGCTTTTAGGGCAAAATCACCAAAAGTAAATTCAGTCCCTCTGTTGGCATAACCTCTGTTACGCCCTTTCATCATTTTACGATATTTTGTTCTTTTTGGCATTAACATGATTATTTACCTCTTCTTGCTCTTCTAGTTTTTTTAGCTGGAGCGTTTTCTTCGGTTTTTTCAGGTTGAACACCCTTTTGTAAAACTTCACCTTTGAAGATCCATACTTTAATACCTATGTTTCCATAAGTAGTATGTGCTTCTGCAAAACCATAATCGATTTTTGCTCTTAAAGTATGAAGTGGAACACGACCTTCTAAGTACCATTCAGTTCTTGCCATTTCAGCACCACCTAAACGGCCTGAAACTGAAACTTTAATCCCTTTAGCACCTGCTTTTTGCGCTCCTTGAATTACTTTTTTCATTGCTCTTCTAAAAGCAATTCTTTTTTCAAGTTGAGTAGCAACACTTTCAGCTGCAAGCTGAGCTGAAGCACCTGCTTTTCTTTCTTCTTTGATATTGATATTAACTTCTTTTTTGATTAAATCTTGAAGTTCTTTTCTTAAAATATCAACATCACTACCTTTTTTACCAATAATAATCCCTGGTCTTGCAGCTACAACAGTTACTCTTAATTTTTTCGCTGTTCTTTCTACAAGAATTTGGCTAATTCCTGCATAATAAAGTTTTCTTTTTAAGAAAGTTCTGATTTTATAATCTTCACCAATATTTTCTGCTAAATTAGCTTTTGTAGGAAACCATCTTGATTCCCAATTTCTATTAATTCCTAGTCTTAAACCAATCGGATTTACTTTTTGTCCCATATTAGCTTTCCTTTTTCACTGATGCTTTTTTAGCTTTTGTAGTTTTTTCAGCACTTGCTTCTACTTTACTAACTTCTACCAAAATGTGTGAAGTTGGCTTTCTAATACGACTAGCACTTCCTCTAGCTCTTGGTCTAAATCTTTTTAAAACCGCACCAGCATCAACACGACAACTTGAAACAACAACTTCATTTGCTTCAAATCCGCCATTTGCTACAGCACTTGAAATAGCATTTGCTATAAATTTAGCACCTTTATTTGGCATAAATTTCAAACTAGCTAATGCAAGCTCTGCATTCATACCTTGAACTTCTCTAGCAATCAATCTCGCTTTAGTTGGAGATAATCTTATGAATTTAATTAACGCTCTACTCATAAATCTCCCTTACTTACCTATTTTTTTCTGAACAGAGCCTTTGTGACCCTTGAATGTTCTAGTAGGTGCAAATTCACCTAATTTGTAACCGATATGATTTTCAGTAACATATACTGGGATAAAGCTTTTTCCATTATGAACATTAAAAGTTAAACCTATCATATCAGGTATAATAGTGCTGCGTCTTGACCAAGTTTTAATTGGCTTACCATCGTTAGCTTTTTTAGCAGCGATGACTTTTTTCATTACATGGTCATCAACAAAAGGACCTTTTTTTAGTGACCTAGCCATCTTACTTTCCTTTTCTTCTTGAAATTATTAGCTTATCGCTAGCTTTTTTACGGCGAGTTTTAGCACCTTTAGTTGGTTTACCCCATGGAGTAACTGGATGACGGCCTGAATTTTTCTTACCTTCACCCCCACCGTGCGGGTGATCAACTGGGTTCATCGCAGAACCTCTTGTTTGAGGACGAATACCTCTATGGCGATTTCTACCAGCTTTACCGATAGTCACATTTGACCATTCTTCATTACCAACTTCACCGATACTTGCCATACATTCAGCTAAAACTTGTCTCATTTCACCACTTGCAAGTCTTAAGATAACGTATTTTTCTTCTTTACCCATTAATTGAGCATAAGCACCTGCTGAACGGATCATTTGACCGCCTTTACCTGGCTTTAACTCAATATTGTGTACGATAGTACCCACTGGGATGTTTCTTAATTTCATTGCATTACCTGGTTTAATGTCAAGTCCGCTTTCAGCAGCACAAACAACATCACCAACGCTCAAACCTTTTGGTTGTAAGATGTATCTTTTTTCACCATCTCTATAAGAGATTAATGCAATACGACAATTTCTGTATGGATCGTACTCGATTGCTTCAACTTTACCTTCAATACCAAATTTTCTTCTTTTAAAATCTATAATTCTGTAAAGTTTTTTAGCACCTGCTTCTTTATGACGGCTTGTGATTCTACCATTATTGTTACGACCTGCATGAGCTGGAAGTTTTACAAGTAATGAACGCACACTAGCTTTTGCTGTAATATCATCAGAGCTTACACCTGTGATGTATCTTCTACTTGGAGTATATGGTTTATAAGTTTTAATTGCCATCTTATGCCTCCGAACTTTCTAAGCTCACACCCTCTGGTAGCTTAACATAGAATTTTTTAAAGCTATTTCTTTGACCTTCACGACCTCTAAAACGCTTTACTTTTCCATCCATTTTTAAAGAATTAATTCTTACTGGAGTTACACCAAAATATTCTCTTAAAACTTCTTTTAGACCATTTTTAGTCATTTTTGGAGAAGTTTGAATAACTACAACACCTTGCTCTTGAAGATTTAAGCTTTTTTCAGTGTAAAGTATTGTTTTTATATCAGTAATATCTGCCATTTTAACCCTCTTTTACGATAGATTCAAGCGCTGCTTTTTCAATGATAACAGCATTAAATACAGATACTAAATAAGCATTTACTTCGCTAATATCAACTACATAGCAATTTGCTAAGTTTCTAAAAGCAAGAAGTGTTTTTTCATCTAGTAAATCTTTTACAATTAAAGCATCTTTTAAACCAAGCTTTTTAATAACTGCATTTGCATCTTTTGTTTTACCGCTTTCAATGCTTAAACTATCTACTGAGAATAATGCATTGTTTTGTGCTTTATCAGCCAATGCTCTTTCAAGCGCTAAGCGTTTTTGTTTTTTATTAACTTTTTGGAAATAGTTACGATTGTTTGTAGGACCAAATGCCACAGCACCACCAACCCAAACATTCGTTCTTGTTGAACCTGCTCTTGCACCACCACGACCTTTTTGTCTCCATGGTTTTTTACCACCACCGCTTACATCGCTTCTACCTTTAGTATGAGCTGTGTTTGCTCTAAGGCTAGCAAGATAAGATTTTACATATAAATAAAGGTTGTGAGGATTAACTTCTGCATATTTTGCTGGAAGATCGAGTTCACTAGCTTTTTCAAATTTATCATTTAAAACAGTTACTTTACTCATTTTGCAATCCTTATTTTACCCATAGCACCATTAAATCCTGGTACCGCACCTTTTACTACTAAGATGCCATTTTCTTCATCAAATGAAACTACTTCATTTTTAACAGTAACTTTTACATTACCATAATGACCTGCCATTTTCATACCTGGTTGAACACGACCTGGCCATTCGCGGTTACCGATTGAACCGTGACGTCTGTGGAATCTTGAACCGTGACTTGCAGGACCTCCGGCAAATCCATGTCTTTTAACAACCCCACTATAACCTCTACCTTTAGAATTAAAGCTTACTTTTAAAATAGAAGCTTCTTTTAAAGGATTAAGGTCAATATCGCCTGCTTCTGTGTTTGCTACTTCTAAAGAAGCAAATCTATTATATTCAGCTGAAAGATTGTATTTTTTTTGCTGACCTGCAATGCATTTATTATTTGCTTTGCCTTTTACATAAGCAACCAAAGCTTTTCCATTTTCTACTTCACATACTTTAGTTTGAACAAGTTTAAGTAAGGTTACAGGAATGCTTGGTGTGCTGATTGTTCTACTCATACCAATTTTTTCTACAATGTATTCCATATTCTATCCTTATTTACCCATAGCTCTTACTTCAACATTGACCTCTGGAGCCAAGTCAAGCTTAGTGAGTGAATCTACTGTATCTGGAGTAGCTGCTACAATATCAAGCATACGAGCATGAATTCTCATCTCAAATTGTTCGCGTGAATCCTTATTGATGTGTGGAGATTTCAAAACTGTGTATCTTTTGATTTTTGTAGGCATTGGCACTGGACCTCTGATGTCAGCACCTGTTCTTTTAACAGCTTCTACAATTGCTGCAACTGTGCGATCTAGAACTCTGTGGTCATAAGCTTTTAGCTTAAGCCTGATTCTTTCCATATTTTTTCCTTTGTAAAGAACTCGTTAGACCTATAAGAATCTAACCACCATATAAAATGATGTTGAGATTATATAAAAAGAGCCTTTGCTATGTCAAGAAATTTATACATTTTTTTTAATTATTTTCCTTTTAAAAAGGATAAAAATTAAATTTTATAAAATTTACAATATTTTTTATTCATTAAGAAAATCTAAGAAAAGATATAGTATGATTTCAAAATCTAAAGGGGCATTAGCTCAGTTGGGAGAGCACAACGCTGGCAGCGTTGGGGTCAGCGGTTCGAACCCGCTATGCTCCACCATTTAGTATAAAGAAATTTATGAAATCACTACAATTTTTTTACGATAATTACCCAAAATTTCAAAAATTTGATGAAAGAAAAATTCAAATTCAAACCCATAAAAACATCATTATAAAAGGTGGTTTTGCAAGTGGTAAGAAAAATTTAATTTTAAATTTTTTATCTTTGTATAAAAGTGAAAATATACTTTTTATTGATTGTGATGATTTAAAATTTCAAGCAAGTGCTTTAATAAATTTAAATTCGTTTTTAACTTATAATCCACAGATTAAATTCCTCGCACTTTGCAACTTTACTCATGATTTTGACTTTGCTAGTTTAAAACACCTTAATTTGCAAATCATAATAAGTGTTTGTGATAGTAATTTTTGCTTAGATCAGTTTGAAGAACTTCATTTGGATTATTTAGACTTTGAAGAATTTTTAAGCCTAAATAAAAAATATACTGACACTAAAACCATGGTAAGTTATTTTTTACACACAGGACGTAATGTGATTTTAAATCACAATTTTAACACAAACTCATCATACCTAAAAAGCTTTTATACCCCATTAGAGCTTACCATACTCAAACAAATTGCCTTAGAGCTTGGGAATGAATTTAGCGTTAATGAGTTATTAAAAACTCTAAAAAATAGTATAAAAATTTCCAAAGATACCTTATATAAAAGCATAGAAAAACTAGAATCAAACTACACTTTGTATTTTGTAAAAAATCTTGAAAAAAATTTAAAAAAAGTATATTTTTGGGACTTTTCACTAAAAAATTCTCTAAGCATACAAAAAGATTTTAGTGCTTTGTTTGAAAATTTGATTTTAAGCGAGTTATTTAAATTTAAACAAGAAATTTTTTATACTAAGCATTTTGATTTTTACTTACCAAGTCTTAAAAATGCATTTTTATGCTCGCCCTTTAAAGATAAAGATTTGCTTAGTTTAAAAGTCAAAAAAATACTTAGTAAAAACCAACTCGCACTTTCAACTATTTATATCATCACGCTTTCACAAAGAGATGAGTTTTTCATTGAAGGGGTACGCGTGATGATTTTACCTTTTGATGAGTGGGCTTTGGGTAATTAATCTAACTCATCAAGCCTATGTTGCTCTATAATAGAAATAATAAGCTTAGTATAATTACTTTTGATCTCTGAATATTTTTCTAAATGACTTGCTGCTTCTTTACCATCAAGTTTTTTATTTTCACTTATAGTATCCCACCGCCAAGCCCTAAATTCTTTATAAGCATCATGACGATTTAAATTAAGCAAGTATGAATCCACACTTTCTTGTAAGCTATCAAATATACGAATTTTATGTGTTTTACCCTCGCCTCTTTCTTTTGGAATTAAACCTTTTTCACCCCAAGTCCATTCTCCAAATAAATTATTTGCCTCTTTAGCAAAACGACTTGTGCCAGTTGCACTTTCAATAATTGCTTGAGCTATGGCTAAAGACTTTGGCACCTTTTGGATACGCATTTGGTATTCTTTATGATCGTATAAATTTTTAACACGGTATTTTTCTTTTAAAGACCATAGTTTTTGCACAGCATTAGTATTTAGCTTTCTAAAATTATTCTTTATAGCTTCTTTAAAGAAAAATTCTATAAATTCTTTTTCTTTTTCTATCTCTTTAAAAGAAACATCTAATAAAGCATTGATTTTTTTGATAAAAACTTCACGCTTTTCTTTTATACTTAAAGTATAGTATTGCTCATCAAAACCTGCTATAAATTCAGCTTTTAAAAATAAAACACTACTAAGCAAAATTATAATCAGCTTCAAAACAGCACTTCACCTTTCCTCTAAAAAATATTTGATCCTCTTCTAATCTAAAATGCAAGCTTTCATTACTTTTTGGCTTTACCAAAATATCATCTTTTACTTTTTGATTTAAATACGCCAAGTAAAAACAAGCCCCCATGCCCGTACCACAAGCTAAAGTCTCATCTTCCACCCCACGCTCATAAGTTCTAACTCTTATAAACTCTTCATCTTCCACTTTAGCAAAATTAACATTTGCGTTATATTTTTTACGCACTTCTTTGCATAAATTTATATCAAATTCATTTAAATCATCAACAAAGGTAACCACATGTGGAACTCCGGTATTACAGCCTTGCCAAATTCTACCCTTATATTCAAAGGCTTCTTTGATATCCTTTACCCCACTAAGCTTGATTTCAACCATATCATCATCAACAAAAGATTTTATAAGTCCTGCACCGGTTAAGAAATTTAAATATTGAGATTTTTTTAAATAATGATGAGCAAAATGTGCTGCTGCACGCGAGCCATTACCACACATACTTGCTTTACTCCCATCACAATTATAAAATTCCCATTCAAAATCATATCTATCATGAGGCACTACCACTATAAGTCCATCAGCACCTATGCCCTCATAACGATTGCAAAGAATTCTAGCTAATTCGCTGCGATCTTTCTTCTCGCTATCTGCAAACACCACAAAATCATTCCCGCTAGCACAGTACTTGTAAAATTTCATTTTTCAACCTTTAAAGTGTGTTTTAAAAAATTTAGCACATTTTTCTCAAAATTTTCATAACCTGAAGTATTTTTTATCACAAAATCTGCTTTTTTTAGCTTTTCTTCTATATCAAGTTGCAAACTAATTCTTTTTAAGGCTTCATTTTCATCTAAATTATCTCTTTGCATTAATCTTTGAAGTAAAAGTTCTTTTGGAGTATAAATCAATATACTTTTTCCCAAATTCTGATAGTGATTATTTTCAAAAAATAAAGGCAGTTCTATAAAAAAAGCCTTGTTTTTTTTATCTAAAATTTGAGCTTTTTGTAAAATAGCTTCTTTGATTTTAGGATGTAAAAAATCTTCTAGCTTTTTTTTGGCATTTAAATCATTAAATACAATAGCACCAAGTTTTTTTCTATCTATTTTTCCTGCTATGATTAAATCATCATTGTTAAAAAGCTTAGATATAAAATTTGCATTTTCATTTAAAAGCTCATGAGCTATCACATCTGCGCTTAAAGTATCAAAACCCAAATTTTGAACTATTTTTATAAAGCTTGACTTTCCACCTGCTATACTTGAAGTTACAAAATAAGCATTTTGCATAATTTAGCCTTAAAACATTTTTAGTTAAAATACCTTTTAAATTCTTAAAGGAAGATAAATGAATATAAGCTATGAAGATGCGGGCGTAAGTATAGACAATGGCAATGCTTTTGTAGAAGCAATCAAGCCTTTAGTAAAAGAAACTTTTAATGAAAATGTTTTAGGTGGCATAGGCTCTTTTTCGGGTGCTTTTGCTATGCCAAGTGGTTTTAAAAATCCTGTTATGCTAGCAGCAACTGATGGAGTGGGTACAAAGTTGCGCCTTGCTATTGATAGTCAAAAATTTGACACCATAGGCGAGGACTTAGTAGCAATGTGTGTGAATGATTTAATTTGTAATTTTGCTACGCCTTTGTTTTTTCTAGACTATTATGCAACCGCAAAGTTAGATGTAAAAGTAGCTAAAAAAGTTGTAGCAGGGATTGCTAATGGTTGTAAAAAAGCAAATTGTGCCTTAATAGGTGGAGAAACCGCTGAAATGCCTGGCATGTATCATAGCAATGATTTTGATTTAGCAGGTTTTTCAGTGGGTATGGCTGAAAAAGATGAGATAGATAGAAGAAATTTTGTCAAAAATGGAGACATTTTACTAGCCCTACCTAGTAGCGGGCTTCATTCTAATGGGTATTCTTTAGCTAGAAAAGTATTATTTGAAGCACAAAAGCTTAAATTTGATGATAAAATAGATGGTAAAAATTTAATCGATATTTTACTTGAACCTACAAGAATTTATGTAAAAGACTTTTTAAAATTAAAACCTTTTATCAATGCACTAGCTCATATCACTGGCGGTGGTTTGGTAGAGAATTTACCTAGAGTTTTCCCAAGAGGAATAGGTGCTATCATTAGAAAACATCATCTAAAAACTCCTGAAATTTTTTACCAAATAGGCCAAAGCGTAGAAGAAGCTGAAATGTATAGAAGCTTTAATATGGGCGTGGGTTTAGTTATGGTGGTAGATCCATCTAATGTAGGAAAAGTTTTAGAAAGTTCAGATGCTTATGTAATAGGCGAAGTTGTGCTAAATGAAGGAGTGGTGTTGGAGTAAAATCTCTTAGAAACTCTAAGAGATTTTATTTTAGTTTAGCGGGTGAAGTTCGTTTGCATAAAAGCTTACTGAGTTCATACCTTCTTTAATAGCCCATTCATAAGCTTTTGCTACAAATTCCCAGTTAATATGTGCATAGAATTTTTCTAAATATGCAGGACGTGCATTACGGTGATCTACATAGTAAGCATGCTCCCACACATCAACTACTAAAAGTGGAACTTTACCTTCAGTGATAGGTGTAGCAGCATTGCTTGTAGCTACTAATTCTAATTTTTGATTTTGAGTGTTATAAACTAGCCAAAACCAACCAGAACCAAATACTCCCGTAGCACCTTTGATAAATTCTTCTTTTAAATTTTCCATAGAGCCAAAATCTTTTTCAACCGCTACTTTAAACTCATCACTTAAAGAACAGCCACAACCACAGCATGTTTTTGGCTTAATGCAATCAAAATAAAAGTCATGATTATACACTTGAGCAGCGTTGTTAAAAACTCCACCATTTGAATTTTGTATGATATAAACTAAATCTTTTCCTGCAAATTCAGTATCTTTGATAAGATTGTTTAGGTTATTTACATAAGTTTGATGGTGTTTACCATGATGAAATGCAAAAGTTTCTGCACTCAAAAAGTCTCCAAAAGCGTCTGCTTCATAAGGTAGTTTTCTTAATTCAAACATATTGTTCTCCTTTTTTTAAATTTATGGATATTCTAACATAGTTAAATTAAAAAAGACTAAATGAGTCTTTATTTTTCAAAAAGTATTACTTTGCCTTGCTCTAGGCTTTTTGCCACATCGATAATGCGTTGATTTTTACTACCTTTAAATTTTAAAGATAAGTCTTTTTGCTCTAAAATAAACTTCCCATCTATCAAAACATCAGCCAAGATAAGCAATTCTTTCATAGCTTGATCTTGTAATAGCTCTTCATAAGTAAAACCTGTATATATGGCAAGATCAAGCCCTAAAGCCTTAATGTACTTTGCCAAAATGCTTAAATTTTTTGCTTGCATAAAAGGCTCCCCACCACTAAAAGTAACACCTTGGAGTAAAGGATTTTTACAAATATCATTATATAAACTTGCTAAATCCTGTAAATATCCTTTGTTAAAATCATGTGTTTGTGGATTATGACAAGCTTTGCAATGATGAGGGCAGCCTTGAGTAAAAATCACATAACGCAAACCATAGCCATCGACTATGGATTCTTTTATAACACCAGCTAATCTAAGAAAAATCGTGTTTAATTCTTGCATGAACTTCAGCTTTTTTAGCATCATTAAAACGATCAAGCGTTCCTACTAAATAACCCGTGATTCTTCTTATACGTTCGAATTTAATATCATCTTCTTTTCTATGACACTTTGGACAAAACTCATCTATCACACCACTATAACCACACACTGGATCCCTATCTAGTGGAAAATTAATCGAACCATAGCCTATATTGCTTTCTTTCATACATTTTATAATGCGTTCAAAACTTTCTAAATTTTTACTCACATCGCCA